>CAZKPH010000271.1:0-3636 GCA_964554605.1 uncultured Ferruginibacter sp. | reverse complement strand
GTACATTTGCCCTGATGATCAGAAAAATATCCAAATACTGGTATTGCCAACTTGCCGGATGGGGGACTAATGCTGCCGTCACTATTTTCTTTTACCTGACGCTTTACATACGGAAGATCAATAACTTTTACCTGATACTTACCATTAATATCCTTCTGGGTATTTTATTCACGCATTTAATGCGGATGGCAATCCGGTCTTTTGGTTTTTTACAAAAACCGATAAAGAAACAGGTTACATCTTTTATATTGATAACATTGCTTTTTTCCGTTGTGTACGCTTGCACGGATGTTGGTATAGAAAGATTGCTTAACCTTAAAATGGACTTTAATCCCAAGATTACGCTTACGAATGAAATACTTCGCACCAGCATTAATGATTTTTTATTGCTTTTTATCTGGAACCTCATCTATTACACTGTACATTATGTGGAACGAAACCGAAAACAAGAACTGGACACTTTACGTTTGCAGTCGTTGGTAAAGGAGCTGGAACTTAAGACTATCAAATCTCATATCAACCCGCATTTTATTTTCAATGCGCTCAATAGCATACGGGCATTGGTAGACGAAAATCCGTCACGTGCCAGAACCGCTATAACCGAATTGAGCAATATTTTGCGGAGCAGTATGCAAACAGAAAAACTGGAGACTGTATCACTGGAAACAGAATTAAATATTGTCAGGGATTACCTTGCCCTTGAGCAAATGCGCTTTGAAGAAAGATTACAGGTAGAAATGGACATTGATGAAGATACGCTGGAACAACAGGTCCCGCCGATGATGCTGCAGACATTGGTGGAAAATGCCATCAAACATGGCATCAGTAAAAATGTCAACGGGGGCAAGGTTACCGTTATATCTGATTTTGTGGGAGATAACCACGAACTCGTCGTACAAAATACAGGGACATTGAATGGAGACCTTAATGCGGAAGGGTTCGGCGTACGCAGTACCCTCGACAGGCTTACCCTTATCTACCAGGGGAAGGCAACATTTGAAATAAAAGATATTCCCGGTAATTTGGTTGAATCGAAAATTATAATTCCGGTAACCGTTTTATAAAAATGCTTAGATTATGTACAAAGCCATCATTATAGACGATGAAAGACTCGCCAGAAACGAATTGAAGAAACTGCTGCAGGATTTTCCTGAAGTTGAGATTATAGACGAAGCGGCCAATGCTGCTGAAGGCATAGAAAAAATCAACAATCTTAACCCGGACCTTATTTTTCTGGACATCCAAATGCCGGGAAAAACAGGATTTGATATGCTTACCGAACTGGATAGCCTGCCTTACGTTGTTTTTACTACAGCCTATGATGAGTATGCGCTGAAAGCATTTGAAGTAAATGCACTTGACTATCTGCTAAAGCCTATCGAACCCAAAAGGATTGCAGATGCTTTGCAAAAATTACACCAGGCCGAAGAAAAGGATTCTGCAACACAACAGCAAAGCGCATCACGGAACCTTCTTACGGAAAATGACCAGGTTTTTGTAAAAGATGGCGAAAGGTGTTGGTTTGTAAAACTTTCCGACGTTCGTTTATTCGAAAGTGTAGGCAACTATGCCAAGGTATATTTCGGTACCAATAAACCCCTTATCCTGAAATCTCTCAATGCACTTGAAGAAAGATTGGACGAAAGGACTTTTTTCCGGGCCAACCGTAAGCATATTGTAAATATGCGCATGATAGAAAAAATAGAGCCTTACTTTAACGGAGGCCTATTGCTGGAACTGCGTGGAGGAGAAAAAGTGGAAGTAAGCCGCAGGCAGGCAGTTAAATTTAAGGAAATGATGAGTTTTTGAAAAATATTTGAAGAAGATCAGGCTTGCACCACTGCACTATGTACGGCAGCAGCCATTTCGCTTATCAGTGATGGTTCTTTTTCAATTGCATTGCCAACAACAATTACATCAGCCCCTGCTTTGCAGTTCAGGTATGCTTTCTCCGGTTGAACAATTCCGCCACCGACAATAAGCGGTACACTTACCGAACTCGCCACTTTTCCAATCATACTTTCCGTAATGGGGTTCCTTGCGCCACTACCAGCATCCATATATATAAGTTGCATACCAAGTAGTTCGCCTGCCATAGCCGTACACATGGCTATTTCATTTTTATCTGCCGGGATAGGCGCCGCATTGGAAATATAAGAAACCGTAGTAGGTGCACCCCCGTCGATAACCATATAACCTGTAGGCAAAACTTCAAGGCCACTGTTTTTTACCACCGGGGCAGAAACAACATGCTGCCCTATCAGTAATTCGGGATTGCGCCCGCTTATAAGAGAAAGGTACAATAATGCATCTGCATAGCGACTCAGTTGAGAAGGATTGCCGGGAAAGAGTACTACCGGGATATCAGCATTAGCTTTTAGAAGTTGAATACATTCGTCTGTAAAAGAAGAAATAACAAGGCTGCCTCCGACAAAGAAATAATCAACACCGGCAGAAACAGACAAACTTATCAATTTATCCATATTGCCACTGTTAACTTTATCGGGATCAATCAATACGGCAAAAGCTTTTTTCCCAAAACGTTTATTTTCCGTCAATGAATGATGTATCGTTCCTGTCATTCTTTTCCTTGATTATTACTATAAACTACATGGCATTTTCTGCCATAAGAATGTTAAAGGTAGATATTTATTCTTTACAGATTGTATTCTTTCCAATACAAATTATAACACAACAGATACAACCCGATGTGGCAAATTACGGTAATTTTGTTTATGGACATTACTAACGAAATAAAATTCAGAACAGCCCGTAGCGGAGGAAAGGGCGGGCAAAATGTGAATAAAGTAGAGACAATGGCAGAAGGTATTTGGGACATTGAAACCAGTAATCTACTGTCTGCCGAACAAAAAAAACTTGTGTTCGAAAAATTATCTAATAAAATTACCGGCGCAGGATATCTTCTGATTAAAAGTCAAACGGAAAGAACCCAGTTGGGGAATAAGGAACAAGTTGTCAGAAAAATGAACCTTCTTGTAAACAAAGCTATAACTATTGCCAAAAAACGAAATCCCACCCAACCTACAAAAGTATCAATTGAAAAAAGGCTTTCTGACAAAAAGATCAACAGTACTCATAAAGAGAATAGAAAAAAGTTCCACCCGGAATAAATATACACTTTTTAACCTCGTTAATCATTAAGGCCAGCGTACAATTTTACCGTTTCCGGCAAGGGGTATTTACCTTTATCCAATAACAAGCCTCTTAACTCACCGTGGGAATAAATAGTTATTTTCTCTTGGATTTGAGTGTTTCCAGTATTTGCTTTTGTGCTTCTGTTTCCGTTTTGCGATTTGCCTGATCTTTTTTATTTTGTTCGATATCCGCTTCCAGGTCACGACGCTTCTTTTCCAGATTTACGCCATCATCTACAGCATTATTATACTTTTTTTCAGCTTTTTTCACAATATCCTCCTGCTCGGATATTTGCTTTTCAAGGCTGAATGCTCCTATCTTTTCCATCAGGCTATCTGCAAATACTTTCCCTTTCGCCAGAATTTCCCTACCAGTAGTATCATTTACAAATTTTTCGTATCCGGTACTCATAAGCATTGTCATTACAGAACGATCCTTATCCTTTTTGCTTTTCCTTTCCACTCTGATATACAGGTCGTA
>CAZKPH010000270.1:0-3649 GCA_964554605.1 uncultured Ferruginibacter sp. | reverse complement strand
CATTAAGTTTTTGGGAGTTGCAAAAATAAGGTATTTTTATGCATTAATAAATTCCGGAATTAAAATTTTAATAAAATGAACCGTATAGCAGAGTCTGAACTGATTATCAACAGCCGTGGCGCTATATATCATCTCAATTGCAGGCCTGAGGAGATTGCCACAACAATCATTACTGTCGGGGACCCTGACCGTGTAAAAGAAGTAAGCAAACATTTTGACAGAATTGAATTCAGGAACCAGCATCGGGAATTTGTTACACATACCGGATATATCGGCAAAAAAAGAATTTCCTGCATGAGTACTGGTATCGGGCCGGATAATATTGACATTGCCCTGAATGAAGCAGATGCTTTGATTAATATTGATTTTAATACACGTTCTGTTAAGTCAGAATTGACGCCTCTCAATATCATTCGCTTCGGCACATCCGGATCTTTACAATTGGATATCCCAGTAGACAGCTTCGTTGCAGGGTCGCATGGGTTAGGTCTGGATAATGTACTACATTATTACAGATTAGACAATAACGAAGAAGAGAAACAAATATTGCAAGCTTTTAATAATTACACACACTTGAACAACAGCAGTATAAATCCGTATATAAGCATGGCAAGCGGAAAACTGCTTAGCCTTTTTGCTAAAGGCTATCACAATGGCATTACAGTTACATGCCCGGGCTTCTACGGGCCGCAAGGACGTGTACTAAGGATGGGACTTGCTTTTCCCGATCTTATAGACAAACTCACTACATTCCGTTTTGGTAACCATCGTATCAGTAATTTTGAAATGGAATCCTCAGCCATATATGGAATGGGTAAATGCCTGGGACACAATTGCGTCAGTCTGAATGTTATCGTTGCTAACCGTATCGCAAAGGAATTCTCGAAAGACAGCGCCGCCGCCGTAGAAAATTTAATTCAACATTCATTAGAGCTATTAGCAGACTCAAATTTATAAAATGAAAATCCGGTTTTTCAAATACCAGGGAACAGGAAACGACTTTATAATAGTTGATAACAGAACCCAGCCTGCCTCATTATCACGCAAGCAAATAAGAAACATTTGCGATAGGAAATTTGGCGTAGGTGCCGACGGGCTTATGTTTCTTCAGGATGAAGCCGGGTTTGATTTTCGTATGCTTTATTATAATGCCGATGGCAACGAAAGCAGTATGTGTGGAAACGGGGGCCGGTGCCTTGTAAAATTTGCTTTACACAGAGGCATTATAAGGACAATTTATCATTTTATCGCTATCGATGGTGAACACGAAGCAGAAATAGATGCTGACGAAACAGTAAGATTGAAGATGAAAGATGTAGACCAGGTAGATATTAACGGTGCCAGGGCTATTCTCAACACAGGATCTCCTCACTATGTAAAATTTTCAAAACAGGTCCGGGATATTAATGTCCCCGAAGAAGGTAAATCCATCCGGTATAGTAAGGAATTTGCCAAAGAAGGAATCAATATCAACTTTGTTGAATCCACAGATGATGATTCAATTTTTGTACGTACGTATGAACGAGGCGTTGAAGATGAAACGTTGAGCTGTGGCACAGGCGTTACAGCAGCAGCCCTTGTATTTGCTCATAATGACAATGGTTTTAACCGTGTAAATGTAACTACACCTGGAGGCAGGCTTCATGTAGAATTTGACAAACATGATGAAGAGCATTTTGCAAATATCTGGCTTTGCGGCCCTGCTGAATTTGTTTTTTCAGGTGAAATAGAAGTATAAACCAACTCTATATTAATTAATACTTTTTCCATGATAAGCATAAGAGTGTACGGTATTTTGCAAAATGATAAGAAACAGATACTCGTCAGTGATGAATATATCCGGGGAAATTTTTACACTAAATTTCCCGGGGGAGGACTCGAATTCGGTGAAGGTACAAGAGATTGCCTGAAAAGAGAATTTCTTGAAGAGATGAATTTAAATGTTACTGTTAATGAACATCTTTATACAACGGATTTTTTCCAGATAAGCGCATTTAACACGCAACATCAGATACTTTCCATATACTATCGTGTAAGTACAAATGAAAATATACAAGTACCCCTGAGAAGCAAACCTTTTGACTTTGATAAGGAACAATTAGCCAGGTACCAACAGGTACAACAAACTGAAACCTTCCGTTTTGTAAACTGGGAAGAATTTTCGGACAAATCGGTATCATTACCTATTGATAAGCTCGTAGCCCGCCTGATAAAAAGTCAATAAAAACTATCAGCCTGTAAGCCGGATTCTGTATCCTGCCCTTTCGAGCGGGACGGTTATCATTTATCTTGCTGAAGCATTACTGCTACAGTCTTGCTGCCTACCCTCCAACCTGCCTGATTACGCAGGCTCAAACGAGCAGTTTTCCGAGGCTGGTTTACATGGCATTACAGCACACAAGGTTTACCCGCCTGCTACATTACTGCAACAAGCCGTGAGCTCTTACCTCACGTTTTCACCTTTGTCCTGCCAGTAAAGGCAGGAAGTTATTTTCTGTGGCACTATCTTCATGTTTTTACATGGCCGGCTGTTAACCGGTGTGTTGCTCTTTGCTGTCCGGACTTTCCTCTCTTTCGTATTAAACGAAACAGCGATAACCCGGCTGATAGATAGCAAAGATATCGTTCTTTTGAAAATGTTGCTGATAATACAAATTAAAGGTCGTTTTAGCCTATTTGTAAAATAGTTTCCTTTTATGGTCATCCTCTACCAGATGTGCAATAGTATTTGTTTGAAATAATGTAAGTAAATCGGCTTTTATTGGACGGTATTGATGATGCAACGGGCAGGGTTTTGCTTCAGTGCATTTTTTTAGCCCAAGCACACATTTTGTAAAAAGATATTCCTCTTCCATTACTTCCAGTATGACGTACACAGGTAATGTCTTTGCTTTTTCGGTAAGGTAAAATCCGCCCTTCGGCCCTCGTACGGAACATACAATCCTGTTATTGCGGGATAATTGCTGAAGTATCTTAGCTGTGAAAGGCCTCGGCGACCCTATTTCCTTTGCTATTTCATCAATCCCCAATTTGGATTCCTTTGAACCCTTTTTTGCAATGTAAATCGTAGCCCGCAATGCATATTCTGTTGCCTTGGAAAACATAATAATTCTTTTGTAGATTATTTTTTAGCTTCACTATCTATCCATTCCGCATAAGAGTTATTCGTCTCATACAATTTCATTGCAGTAAGCCGTATACCGGGCGGAAGGTTCTCCCGGATATTCTTTAAGAAGAAAATCAGCAAGTTTTCAGCAGTTGGTTCCACATCCCAGATAAAAAGGTTTTCCTGAGATGCCAGTTCCTGATGGCCGCTTAGATACTGTCTGGAAAGTACCAGCTTATGATCCAATTTGCTGATAACTGTTGTATAGACAATAGATTTAAGATCCTTAAAATCAATAACAAATCCCGGAGCGGGTAAATATTCATCCTCAGCATTGTCCGTACTGGCTTTTACATGCAACTCGTAGGAATGTCCATGTATATTCTTACAAGGACCATTATAACCTGTTATTGCATGAGCCATCTCAAACCTGAAAATCTTGGTAACTTGCAACATAAATTCTTGTTCTGATAACTGTTGATTAAATTAAAGGACAAATTTATCCTTTATTATTATATTTGCAAATAATTATCTGAGGATGAA
>CAZKPH010000269.1:0-3649 GCA_964554605.1 uncultured Ferruginibacter sp. | reverse complement strand
ATCCACACAAATTTACTTTGTGGATCGGCATAGCAAGCATTATAATGATGTTTGCAGGGTTAACCAGCGCCTACATAGTAAAAAGAAGCCAGGCGCACTGGGTAAGCTTTAGTATGCCCGTATTATTTACATGGTCTACGTTTGTAATTATTGTCAGCAGCATAACCCTCTATTTTGCTCAGAGGAATTTTTTCCGGGGCCGGGCCTTATGGTATAAGTCTTTGACCGCTGTGACGTTCTTCCTGGGGCTTCTTTTTATTATACTGCAATATGAAAGTTTTCTTCAGTTGTGGCAGGCAGGAATAACACTGACCGGAAATGTTTCCTTTTCATTTTTGTATGTGATTGTCGGTCTTCATGCATTGCATGTAACCGGAGGAATAATTGCTCTTTCGATTTTATTGATAAAATCTTTTAGTGCCAGGGAAAAAAATTACAATATAGTTCCGGTAGAAGTTATGAGTACCTACTGGCATTTTGTAGATATACTCTGGATCTATTTATTTATATTTTTATTAATGATACGGTAATCTTGCTTTTATAAATGCAGATTGCCCCAAAGCCAATATAAACCTGATATGTCAACAGCAGCAGTACAACAAACCAAATGGTGGGCAGGTGGCAAAAGCCCGTTCAATGTGAGTTACGGAAAAGTAATGATGTGGTATTTTTTGATGAGTGATGCATTTACTTTCGGCGCCTTTCTAATCAGTTACGGCACGATTCGTTTTAGTGTGAATCATTGGGCCGACCCCAACCATGTTTTCAATGCTTTTCCTTTTGCAGGGCATGCCAACCTTCCTTTGGCATTCGTTAGCCTTATGACTTTTATTCTTATAGCAAGTTCTGTTACAATGGTACTGGCGGTGCACGAAGGGCATAAAATGAACAGGGCGGGTGTGGAAAAATACATGTTGCTCACAATATTGGGAGGCTTTATGTTTCTTGGTTGCCAGGCATGGGAATGGACTCATCTTATTACCGGCCAGCATGAGGTACTTGTAAACGGGCATATTGAATATTGGGGAACTACCGTCACACACAATCCCTGGGGTGCAATAGCTATGTACAATGGGGTGCCGGTAGCCACACCAGGGCCGATCGCTTTTGGTGGGTACTTTTTTGGGATAACCGGGTTTCATGGCTTCCACGTTTTTTCAGGCGTAGTAATCAACATTATAATGTATGTCAAAACCAAACTCGGGCATTTTGATCAGCGGGGACATTATGAAATGATTGAAAAAGCAGGGTTGTATTGGCATTTTGTGGATCTTGTATGGGTCTTTGTTTTCCTCTGCTTTTATCTTATCTGATCGAAATAACAATGTTTTAAACACTATAAAAAATTATTATGGCAACTCATCTATCTTCCTCCGAAATTACTTTTATCCCCGACCATACCGACGGTAGAAAAAAAATCTGGAAAACTTTCTGGATATTAGCTATTATTACTTTAATAGAACTTGGTATCGGATTAGCTATTTATAATATTCATAAGTCTCCGGAACCCAATCAAACGTTAATACTTTCTTTTAAGGGTCTTGTATGTATATTGACCCTTGCGAAAGCATTTTATATTGTTTCTGTGTTTATGCATTTGGGAGATGAAATAAGGAATTTCATGATGACAATTGTTGTCCCCCTTTGTTTATTTATATGGTTTGTTACTGCTTTTTTGTGGGATGGCACTAGTTGGAGAAACTTGCGAAACAAGTATCATAAAACCGGGCAGGAGATAAAAACCGAACAAATTAATGTGAGGGCGCAACATTAAAAAGAATCAAACCAAACAAAATAGATATTTTTGCAGACCAAAACCATTGCGCCATCAAGCAGTGGTTTTTTATTGTAAATATAAAAAATGAATACAAGGGCATTGTTAGGAATTTTATTGGCTACAGTACTACCGGTAGCAGGTTACTTGTTGGTTAAGAACTACAGTAGCGATGCCGTACAAATGCCTCCAAGATATTTTTATGATAGTGTAGCCACAACCAATAAAAACGGGAAAGTGATTACCGATACAGTTTGGCACAGAGTAAAAAATATAACTTTTATTAATCAACTGGGAAAAACAGTTTCGCTGGATTCGTTGAAAAATAAAATATTGGTAATAGACTTTTTTTTTACCAGGTGCCCTTTTGTTTGCCCCGGGCTTGCCCATAGTATGCAAAAGCTTCAACGATCCTTTACCAATGATAACGATACTATAGTCCAGTTTATTTCTATAACCGTAAATCCGGAATTTGATTCTGTACCGCAACTGCGGAAATTTGCAAACCGATTTACAACCAATCATGACAATTGGTGGTTTGTAACGGCCGGAAAAAAAGAAATATATGATTTTGCATTAAATGAACTTAAAGCAAGTATTGCCGATGCAGATGTCGATACTTCGTTTATACATACGGAAAACTTTTTTTTGTTGGACAAGGACCGGGTTGTAAGAGGGTGGTATAATGGCTTTGATAGTGTGCGTCAGGCAAAACTGGTAAGAGATATTCCCATGTTGATGCTGGAAAAAAACAGAAAAAGGTCCTTCGGGGATTTTTTAAAAGAATTATTTAGCCGGGGATAAAAATACCGACATTACTATATGATAAAACCTAGTCTGAAGAAGAACGATAAACTGGCAAAATTATTAATATGGTGCGTTTCCATAATAGTGTTTCTGGCGGTAGCATTTTTGGCAAAGATCAAACTGAACTTTCATGCTGATTTTGATATTCATATCTTTGCCGAAGCGAATGCCATTATAAACTCGGCGGTAGCATTTTTATTAATTGCAGGGCTGATATCGGCTAAACAAAAGCGTTTTGTTTTACATAAAAAAATAATGCTTACCGCTATTGTATTATCAGTGGTTTTTTTACTTTCCTATATCGGGCATCATTTATTGGCAGGCGAAACACGCTACGGAGATTTAAATCACGATGGTATATTAAGTGAGAAAGAAAAACTGATTTCCGGGCATCTGCGGATTATATATTATTTTTTATTGGCAACGCATATTCCTTTGGCAGCCATTATACTGCCCTTTGTTTTATTTACCGCATACCGGGGTCTTATCGGCGAGTACGAACGGCATAAAAAGCTTACAAGAGTCACTTGGCCTATATGGTTTTACGTAGCCGTAAGCGGGGTTGTTGTATATTTGATGATAAGCCCTTATTATAATTAAAGCCACTTTATATGTCTGCTGATACAAATAAAACCGGAATACTCGGTATTTTAAATAAGTTGCATATAGCCATGATGACCGGGATGGTAATATTTTGCGTTATCACATTTTTGATGGTTTTTAACAATAAGTCACCGCACATTTCGTTGGGAACAGATAGAATTTTACAGGTAATTGCTGTAATATTTTGTATTGCAGGATTCTACTTCGGCAGGTCTGTTTATAATAAAAAGGTAGAAATTATTAAAGGAATGGCTGGAAATACTTTGGAACAACGATTGGATATATACCGCTCAGCCTGCATGTCACAATGGGCATTATTGGAAGCGCCAGCATTATTTACCATTATCTGTTTTTTTTTGACAGGGAATTATGCATTTTTGATGTTGGGGATAGTAATGTTGGTAATATTTGCGATATTGGGCCCATCTAAGATTAAGATAACTTATCACTTACAGTTAAACCAGG
>CAZKPH010000268.1:0-3657 GCA_964554605.1 uncultured Ferruginibacter sp. | reverse complement strand
TGCCCGGCAATTTTAACAGCCGTATGCATACGGCTGGTAGTAGCTCCCCCTATTAGCAAAGGCTGAGTCATGCCTTTACGCTTCATTTCATGCGCCACATGCACCATTTCATCCAACGAAGGCGTTATCAATCCACTCAACCCGATAATTGCCGCATTTTGCTTTTGTGCCTCATCTAATATTTTATCTGCCGGCACCATCACTCCAAGGTCTATTACTTCATAACCATTGCACCCTAGTACAACCCCCACAATGTTCTTGCCGATATCGTGCACATCACCTTTGACTGTTGCCAATAATATCCTTGCGGCACCGCTAGCCTCCGCCCCTGCAGACTGAAGGTTCTGTTGCTTTTCCAGTTCAATATAGGGCGTGAGTACCGCCACTGACTTTTTCATCACACGGGCACTCTTTACCACTTGCGGCAGGAACATTTTCCCTGCTCCAAATAAATCCCCCACGATATTCATACCATCCATCAGCGGGCCCTCGATCACATCAAGCGGGCGGGGGTATTGCTTCCTGGCTTCTTCCGTATCTGCTTCTATATAATCTGTAATACCGTTGACGAGTGCATGTTCCAGGCGTTTTTCCACAGGTGCGTTCCGCCAGGCCTCATCTTTAACTTCTACTTTTCCTTTTGTTTTAACCTTTTCGGCAAATGCTATCAGTTTTTCAGTTGCTTCGTTATGGTCATTATGCCTGTTCAGGATCACATCCTCGCAAAGTGAACGTAATTGAGGCTCGATCTCATCATAAACAACCAATTGCCCTGCATTTACTATCCCCATATCCATACCGGACTTAATAGCATGGTACAGAAATACACTGTGCATTGCTTCACGCACATGATCATTGCCTCTAAAAGAAAAAGAAAGGTTGCTTACGCCGCCACTTACTCTTGTAAGTGGCATGAGTTTTTTTATTTCACGTGTGGCTTCTATAAAATCTACCCCATAGTTATTGTGCTCTTCCAAGCCGGTGGCAACTGCAAAAATATTGGGATCGAAAATAATATCCTGCGGTGCATAACCCACTTTTTGGGTAAGTATCTTATAAGCCCGGTGACAAATATTTATTTTCTTTTCTTTTGTATCTGCCTGGCCCGATTCGTCAAACGCCATTACAATCACCGAAGCACCATAAGCCCTGCAGGTAAATGCCTGGTCTATAAATTTTTCTTCCCCTTCTTTAAGCGAAATGGAATTAACAATACATTTCCCCTGTACACATTTAAGGCCGGCTTCTATAATTGAGAATTTGGAGGAATCTATCATCACGGGTATCCTGGCGATATCCGGTTCAGATTGCAACAGGTTGAGGAATGTGGCCATAGCCTGTACGCCATCCAGCAAGGCATCATCCATATTTACGTCTAGTACCTGTGCCCCGTTTTCTACCTGTTGCCTGGCTACACTCAGGGCATCTTCATATTTACCCTCACGAATAAGCCGGGCAAATTTCTTACTTCCGGTAACATTGGTCCGCTCACCGATATTCACAAAATTAGACTCCGGCCTGATTACCAGCGATTCGAGCCCGCTCAGGCGCAAGTAAGGTTTGATATGTATTGTATCTGCCATAATATTTTTTTTGTTTTAAACCGGCATAGCCGGAGGGTACCTGTATTGCTTATAATAAAAACCATTTAACGCGTTACAGCATTTCCTCTACAACCGGCAATGGCCTGGGTGCAAATTTTTTTACTTCTTCAGCAATATGTTTGATATGATCGGGCGTGGTACCACAGCACCCGCCTACAATATTCAGCCATCCGCTGGCAGCCCATTCTTCTATAATATGTGCGGTCTGATGCGGTTGTTCGTCGTATTCGCCAAAAGCATTAGGCAGGCCTGCATTGGGATAGGCAGATACGTAGCATTGCGCTATCTGAGCCAGTTCTTCGATATGGCTGCGCATTTCGCTGGCCCCCAATGCACAATTGAGCCCTACACTCAATGGATTGGCATGTGATACGGAAATATAAAAAGCTTCGAGGGTTTGCCCACTTAATGTTCTTCCGGAGGCATCAGTGATGGTACCGGAGATCATAACAGGAAGCTCGGGGATATTGTTTTTGCGGAAATAATTTTTTGCGGCAAAGATGGCTGCTTTGGCATTGAGTGTATCAAAGATGGTTTCGATAAGAAGCACATCGGCGCCGCCATCCACAAGCCCTCTGATCTGTTCTGTGTAGGCTTCGGCTACTTCGTCGAATGTAACGGCCCTATACCCTGGGTTGTTGACATCTGGGGAAAGAGAAAGGGTTTTGTTGAGTGGGCCGATAGCACCTGCTACAAAATGGGGGCCGGTCTGTTTGCCTTGTGTCAACTGTTCTTTTTCATATTCGTCAATAGCTTTGCGGGCACATGTAGCTGATGCGAAATTGAGTTCGTACACCAATAGCTGCATATCGTAATCTGCCTGAGCAATGGATGTACTGCTGAAAGTATTGGTTTCTATTATATCGGCCCCGGCTTCCAGGTACAATTTATGAATACCGGTGATAATACCGGGTTGTGTGATACTGAGTATATCATTGTTCCCTTTCAGGTCGGTATGCCAATCTTTGAAGCGTTCACCACGGAAATCTGTTTCCTGTAGTTTATGGCGCTGGATCATTGTACCCATGGCGCCGTCAATGATGAGTATTTTTTTCTTCAGTTCATTTCTGATATCTGCCATAGTATTTGTTTTGCTGCGCTTCAGCACAGTGATGATCAATAGGGCGATGCAGTTGAAGTGTGCGACGCAACGATGCTTCATAGCTGCACTACCGCCGGTTACATAAATACAAAAAAGAGGGGATGGCAATAAAACGATTACAAATTCGGTGTAGTATCTGAATTGCTTTCGTTTATTAGTTCTGTTTAAAGGCCGAGCAATAAACAAATCCGCCTCCGGGGCATCAAAATTAATATAAGTTGGGATGATGGCAAAATGGCTGGCTGATAGGCCTTGCCTTATTTGGATATTATGAGCCGACAGGGATATAGTTTTCTACGGCAATCCGATTGCTTATGCTTCTGGCGAGGGTCATTTCGTCCGCATATTCGAGTTCGCCCCCGAAAGATACCCCCCGGGCTATGGTTGTAATCCTGAGGGGGAACTGGCGCAGTTTTTTGGTAAGGTAATAGATGGTAGTATCGCCCTGTATATTGGGATTGAGGGCAAATATGATCTCTTCTGTGTGTTCCTGCTGTACTCTGCTAATAAGTGTATCAATATTCAATTGCTCGGGACCGATGCCATCGAGCGGGGAAATAATGCCTCCCAAGACATGATACAGCCCGTTGAATTGTTGGGTGCTTTCGATAGCAATGACATCCCGTATTGTTTCGACTACACAGAGTACCTGTTGCTGCCGGGATGTATTGGAACAAATGTTACATACCGGTTTATCAGATATATTGTGGCAACGGCTGCAAAATTTGATTTCTTCCCGCATGCGGGATATAACATTGCTAAACTGCGTTACGTCGTTTGTATCCTGGCGTATGAGATGGAGTACCAGCCTTAGGGCTGTTTTTTTGCCAATTCCGGGTAGTTTGGCAAATTCGTTCACGGCATTTTCCAGTAATGAAGAAGAAAAAATCATTGGGCAAAGATAAGGACTAGCTGCCAGTAGCCACAATAAAAAAGCCTCTGCAAAAATGC
>CAZKPH010000267.1:0-3663 GCA_964554605.1 uncultured Ferruginibacter sp. | reverse complement strand
CGCCGTTTTTATCATGGGTATAGCCATTATAATTTTAAGGAGAATTACATAGCCGCATTGGCGGGTAAGTATATATGGTCTGATCTTTCTGCAATAGTAATTCCGGATGATATTATGAAGTATCCCTATGCTGCCTGTAGCCAGCAATCAATTGTGATGATGGATATCTTCAATCGTAACGGGATATCCTATCGGAAAGTCGGATTTATTCACCATTTTGCAATGGAAGCAAAGATTGATGGCAAATGGTATTATTTTGATACTAATAAGGAACCGCAATTTGTAGGAGGTGTAAGGACAAGTTTAGATGAGATAATAAAAAAGGGGCAATTGGCAGAGATATACAAAGGTTCAATGGATTCAGTGCAGGCTGCATCAATCTTTGGCGCTCCTCACTATGGGGCAGTTAATGTATATCCTGCAGCAAATGCAAAAATTTTTCATGTGGTAACAGGGTTATTCTCCCACTGGTTTTGGATAATTCCATTACTATGGTTAATAAAATTGCAATTTTTCAGAGAGGGAAAGAGGAAGGATAAAAGTAATAGTATAGCTGGCATATAATATTGTGGCCTGTTGATATATTATATTTAATATGTCGTAATAATTTGTTTACATTCGCGGCAATTCAAAGCATCAATAATGTGTGGTATAGCAGGATATATATGTCCCGGTAAAAAAATAGCCCACGAGCAATTTAAGAAAGCTACATCATTAATGCAGCATAGGGGGCCTGATGCCGAAGGTTTTTATTTTTCAGAAGACAATACCGTTGGTTTTTCGCATAAGCGTTTATCCATATTGGATCTTTCAGGCTCCGCCAATCAGCCGATGTTTTCTGCTGACGGGAGATATTGTATTGTATTCAATGGGGAGATATATAATTTTTCAGAGTTAAAAATACTTTTAAAAGACAAAGGCGCTTTTTTGAAAACAACTTCTGACACGGAAGTAATAGTTGAACTTTTTGCTCAATTGGGGCCGGATTCTTTCCCGCTCTTAAATGGTATGTTTGCTTTTGCCATTTATGACCTGCAACAGAAAATGGTTACATTGTGCAGGGATCATGTAGGTATTAAGCCTTTGTTTTATTATCAGGATGATGATGTAATTATATTTGCCTCGGAACTCAAAGTAATAAAATCATTATTGAGGGAAAAAATAACCGTAAATAAAGCCGCTATACCATATTTCCTGCATTTAGGCTTTATTCCCGAACCGCAAACTATTTATAATGATACCTTTAAATTCCCATCAGCACATTATATACAGGTTAAAACTGATTCCCGGCCGATAAACAGAATATATGCCAATACGGCCCGCTACTGGAGTCTGGGAGATACAGTTTCAACGTATGAAATATGTGATGAAAAATCGGCAGCTTTAAAACTGAAAGATCTTTTGTTTGATTCGGTGCAAAAACAATTAGTAAGCGATGTGCCGCTGGGGACATTTTTGAGCGGAGGAATCGACAGTAGTATAGTAACAGCAGTAGCAGCTTCTGTTTCAGGAAGTAAAAAAGTAAAAACCTTCAGCATTGCAATCGATAACGGGAAATATAATGAATCTGCTTTTGCAAAGGCGGTTGCATCGCATTTGCACACAGAGCATTATGAATTTGCTGTAAAGGAAAAAGAAGTGCTGGAACTTGTGCCGGGATTAATAGCTGCATACGATGAGCCTTTTGCAGATTCTTCGGCATTTCCTACAATGATGGTAAGCAGGCTGGCCCGCCAACATGTTACAGTAGCGCTCAGTGGCGATGGAGGTGATGAACTCTTTCATGGGTATGGTATGTATAAATGGGCAAAGAGATTATCGGCACCTACAATGCCACTTGTGCGTAACCTCTTGTATACAGCCTCAAAAAAAATGCCGAGCCGCTATCGGCGAGCCGGGAATATGTTTCATTACCCCAAGCGGGAACATATTATTTCTCATATATTTTCTCAGGAGCAATATTATTTTAAAGAACAGGAATTAAATACACTACTCATTGGTTGCAAGTTTGATTTTGACAGAATAAATGCATTGCCTTCAGCAGCAGATAGATTAAGTCCTTCCGCCCGCCAATCTTATTGGGATTTTAATTATTATCTGAAAGATGACCTTTTAGTAAAAGTAGACAGGGCCAGTATGCAATTTTCTTTAGAATCAAGAGTGCCTTTGCTGGATTACAGATTGGTTGAATTTGCTTATGGCCTTGCCGATAACCTCAAGGTAAAAAATGGTGTTACAAAATATTTGCTGAAAGAAGCACTGTATGAACTTGTCCCCAGGCAACTATTTGACAGGCAAAAATGGGGATTTAGTATTCCCTTAGTTAAATGGTTGCGTACAGACCTTAAATTCTTGATGGATGCTTATACATCAAAAGAAATTATTAAAAAATACGGGCTGGTAGATTATAATGAAGTAGCTGTATTAAAAGATGCATACCAAAGAGGGATGGATTATTTATACAACAGGTTATGGCTTATAATAGTATTGCATTGGTGGCTGGAAGAAGAAGCTAAAATTGATCACAAATGAGTTCTAAACAAATATTGTACATATCATACGATGGAATGACGGACCCATTGGGGCAGAGCCAGGTATTGCCTTATATCGAGGGCCTTTCCCAATTTGGTTACAGGTACACATTAATAAGTTTTGAAAAAAAAGAAGCCTATAATCAAAACAAGCACATGGTAGAGGAAATATGTCAGAAAAGTAGCATAGACTGGCATCCATTATTCTACACAAAGAAACCTCCGGTCTTGTCTACCGTAAAAGATGTATTAGCGCTGGGAAGGAAAGTGAGGCAACTACATAAGAAAAAGAAATTCGACCTGCTGCACTGCCGAAGTTATATAGCTGCAATAATTGCTTTGAAAATGAAACGCAAGCTTGGGCTTAAATTCTTATTTGATATGAGAGGGTTATGGGCAGACGAAAGAGTAGATGGCGGGCAATGGGATCTTAAGAATCCCGTTTATAAGATAGTCTACAGGTATTTTAAGTATAAGGAAAAACAGTTTCTTGAAAATGCAGATTATTCTATTAGCCTTACTGAAGCCGTAAAAAAAGAGATAATACATTGGCCTCATATAAAAAACAATCCCGTACTGATGGAAGTAATACCTTGTTGCGCAGATACGGATCTCTTTGATCCGAAAAATATAAGTGCTGCCGCACAAGATGATCTGAAGAAAGAGTTATCTGTAGGCCCGGATGATTTTATCTTAAGTTATGTTGGCGGGGTAGGGCTTTGGTATATGTTGAATGAAATGATGAGTTTTTTTAGATTGTTACTAGAGATAAAGCCTGCCGCAAAATTCCTGTTCTTAACTGCTGATAACCCAGATCGGATACTTCAGGCAGCACAAAAAGAAAGAATATCGTTTGAAAAGATAATTATAAGAAAAGTTGCCAGAAAGGATGTGCCTTTGTATATTTCGTTATCGCAGGCATCTGTATTTTTTATAAAACCTGCTTATAGCAAAATAAGTAGCAGCCCTACTAAACAGGGTGAGATAATGTCTATGGGGATTCCTGTTTTTTGTAATGCAGGAGTAGGAGATACGGATGTGATTGTAAATAAATACAATTCAGGAATTGTGATAAAGGATTTTTCAGATAATGAGTATAAAAATGCCATTTTTAAATTCATAAATCTTAGCT
>CAZKPH010000266.1:0-3666 GCA_964554605.1 uncultured Ferruginibacter sp. | reverse complement strand
AACAATATCTGCAGCAATGGCAGTAGCTACAAGGTCGAGGTATTCCATGCAAATACGGTTGTCTATACCGAGCCGGCTGGCAAGGGCTGTTATTAATTTCAATCCGACGCCACATCCGCAAAGTTCTTTATAAGGGTAGTGGCAGCCTTTTTGTTTAGGATTTAAAATAGCAACTGCCTCCGGCAAAATATCTTCCGGAAGATGGTGGTCGCAAATAATAAAATCAATACCCAGGCTATTTGCATAACTAATAAGCCCGGCTGATTTAATGCCGCAATCGAGCGAAATAATAAGTGTAAAATTATTCTCAGCAGCAAAGTCTATCCCTGTTTTACTAATGCCATAACCTTCCCTGTTGCGGTGAGGAATATAAAAATCTATAAGTTCGGAAGTGTAAATATGTTGTAGAAAGCGGAACATGCAGGCAACGGCTGTGGTGCCGTCAACATCATAATCTCCGTATATAAGAATTTTCTCTTTTAGGGAAATAGCAGATACAATTCTTTCAACAGCCTTTTCCATATCCTTCATCAGGTAGGGGTCATGTAAATGTTCCAGCCCTGGCCGGAAAAAATCCTTTGCTTTGTCAAAGTCGTCGATGCCCCTGTTTATCAGGATACCGCAAAGAGCCTTGTTGATATTAAGCGATTGTTGTAAAGAAGCAATTTTGCTGGGGGGGGTGTTCAATATATTCCAGCGTTTCTCCATAATAATCTAATGCGTGTTTCTTGCTTAATATTTTCTGTCTGTTGTAAACCTTACTAATTTTTCAAGCCCGTCACGTACTTCGCTTTCGGGAAAACTATGAAGAATTTCAATAGCAGCATCCCTGTATTCATTCATTTTGTTTATAGTATATTTTATACCTCCACAAGCGTACACCTGGTCAATCACCCACTGGACTTTTGCCTTATTCTTATTTTCATTTTTTACTATATAAATGATTTCTTTGCGGGTAGACTTGTCCGCCTTATTTAAGGTGTAAATCAGAGGTAAAGTAAGCTTCTTTTCCTTAATATCATTTCCGGTAGGTTTGCCCACGTCATCCTTGCCGTAATCAAAAAGATCATCTTTGATTTGGAAAGCGATACCTACATACTCGCCAAATTGTTTCATTCTATTGGTAAGTTCCTGATCCCGACTGGTAGACCATATCCCCGCACCACAGGCTGCCGACAGAAGAGATGCAGTTTTAGTACGTATTATTTCAAAATAAATATCTTCCTTAAGGTTCAGCCCACGAGTTTTTTCAATTTGAAGCAGTTCGCCTTCGCTCATTTGTTTTACGGCCTCAGACAGAATATGCAGGCTGTCAAAATCATTATTTGCAGTAGACAATAATAATCCTTTCGATAACAAATAATCGCCAACCAGCACAGCTATTTTATTTTTCCAGATGGCATTGATAGACAAGAAACCCCTTCTTTCCAACGATTCATCCACAACATCGTCATGGACCAACGTGGCAGTATGCAATAATTCAACCAGGGCGGCTGCCCGATAAGTACTTTCCCCGGCTTTACCAGCCATTCTTGCACTAAGAAAAACAAACATAGGGCGCATTTGCTTGCCTTTACGTTTGATGATATATTTCATTATCCTGTCTAAAAGCGGGGTATTGCTTTTAACAGCCTCGGCAAATTTGCTTTCAAAGAGAACAAGCTCTTCCCCTATAATTTCTTTTACAAAATCCATTTCGCTAATAAATCGGCAATATAAGACAGTCTGCCGCTACTTCAAAGTAATTATTCCGCATATTTCGGCAGAAATTCGGAATAAGGGGAGATTAATGAAAAATAAATTGATCCTCAATGCAGCGGATAATTCTTAAATAACGTCTTTAGATACGGAAAGATTGCGAATTTTGAAAGGAATAAATACTAAAAAATATATAAAAAAATTTGGTTTTTAACTTTCTATTGATATTTTTGCAGTCAGTCATCATGTATTTTCAGAAATAATAAATAATCATTTAGTTATGGCAAGCAAAAAGTACACATTATTATTGGGTTTATTTGCCCTTATCGCATCGGTGGCTTTCGCTCAAAAGGGTGGAGGTTATGATGTATCAGATTCTACTGTGATTCCTTCTAAAAGGAAACCTCAGCATAATGAATTCTGGAACAATACGTATGATTTCCCTGCTAAGCCCCGCAATATGTGGGAAGTAGGTGTATCAGGCGGTATGACCACTATCAGTGGTGATGTTCCTGCAGTGTTGCCTACATTTGGCTTCGCTGCGCATGTTAGAAAGGCTTTCGGTTATGTATTCTCTTTGAGATTACAGTATGTTAATGGTATTTCTAAAGGACAGCATTGGCTTCCTGCTTACAACTTCGCTAAGAATACTGCTTGGCACAGTTATTACGCTGCTCCTGTAAGGACTGCAACCGATTGGGCCCTTGAAGCTCCTACCAAGGAAGGTTATAATGGGAAAAATATTGTTTATTACAATTACAAGACTCATTTACAGGACTTAGGCCTTCAGGGTATTGTAACCTTGAACAATATTCGTTTCCATAAACAAAGAACTGCTCTTAATATTTATGGCGGTGCTGGTATCGGGGCTACTTTATATCATTGTAAGATTAATGCATTGAATGGTGACAAAGTGGTTGACTATTCCGCTGTTACTGTTGGTACACATTCTTCCAGGAAAGAAACTATCAAGCAAATCAAAGCATTACAAGATAAAACTTACGAAACTGAAGCTGAAAACCACGGCTCCCGCCGTCCTAAAATTGGAGATTATACAGTTAAACCTTCCGGTACTGTGTTGATGGGAATTGCTTACAGATTGGGTAAAAGAGTTAATATCGCTCTTGAAGACCGCCACACATTCGTAAAAGACGATTTATTGGATGGACAACGCTGGCAGGAACAAGCTTACGGTGATGCCGTAATGACTCGTGATTTTGATTCTTGGAACTATCTGTCTCTGGGAGTTAATTTTAATTTGGGAGCAAAATCAGTTGAACCTCTTTGGTGGCTGAACCCATTGGATTATGCTTACAGCGAATTGAACAACCCCAAACATATCAAGTTGCCCAAACCAACATTTGATGATGCAGATGGCGACGGTGTTCTTGATCAGTTAGATAGAGAACCTAATACTCCTGCCGGTTGTGCAGTTGATACTCACGGTGTTACAAAAGATACTGATGGTGATGGTGTTCCTGATTGTAAGGATAAACAACTTATCACTCCTACAGAATGTCAACCAGTTGATGCTGATGGTGTTGGTAAATGCCCGGATCCTGCTTGTTGTAAAGAACCAAAGGTTATTCCTCCTCCCGCATGCCCTGCTGATTATCCTAGCATTTCCTTTAAAGGTGTTAGTGCTAGTTTGACTGCAGATGCGAAGGCTTTGCTGACAACTGTTGCCGGTAAATTGAAAGCCAATCCTACTTGTACAATTACAATTACTGGTCATTCCGGACCTTCTAAAGCAGCCCAGGCTGTATGTGCTAAGAGAAATGATGCTATCAAAGCATTCTTAGTTGAAGCTTCCGGTATTAGTGCAGATAGAGTAACTTTTGATTGTGTAGTTGGTGAAGGCGATGCCAATACAGTTGACATCAAAGGGAACTAATAAGTCTCTGACCTATTAGAATTAAAAAGTTTATTCACTTTTTGCTCAATAATAGCCCTCCTGATTTTTCGGGA
>CAZKPH010000265.1:0-3671 GCA_964554605.1 uncultured Ferruginibacter sp. | reverse complement strand
ATTCCCCTAACCGCTTGATATCATATTGTAGTTCCATCAGTTTGTATCCGTGATACGGGCTTTGTGTCTTGGCAAATAGTTTTTCAAATACATCAATAGCGTCTTTGGTTTGTTGGAATTTATCCAGGCATATCCCCTTCATTTCCAATAACTGCGAATCGTCCGGGTGTATTTTTAATCGTTTTTCCGTCCAGTAGTAACATTGCCCATAGAGACCGTTTTGCATATATAATACAGCCAGGGTATCAGCGTATGGGGAGTTATCGCCGGTTTCGGTTAGGTAATAATTAAGTGCAAGAGATGCTGCGTTAATATCTCCACTAAGCATGGCGGTATTAAAGACTTTTAGGTGCAGGTTGTTGGCAGCGGGGATAGCCTTGCCTGTTTTCACTTGCGCCATAGTAGTACCAGTTATTGCCAGCATAAGAAATGCGAGTACAATTTTTTTATTCACAGATTATATTATTTGGTTATGAATGGCTAAAATAATAAAAAAACCCCGAATGATTCGGGGAATAAATTAAGGGTGCAGAAGAATTTCTACTCGCCCCAGATTTCTTCTTTGCCAAGCAACCACTTTTTAACCAGATCCGTGGTAACAGATTTTGGCCTTTCAAGCGGGAAGCCGAGGGCTCTGTCCCAGCAAAGGCTTGCCAAAACACCCAAGGCCCTGGAAACCCCAAAGAGTACCGTATAGAATTCATATTCAACCATACCATAGTGTACCAGTAAAGCTCCACTGTGTGCATCCACATTAGGCCACGGATTTTTGATCTTGCCCAGTGTTTGCAATATCGGTGGTACTACTTCATAGATATTCCATACAGTACGGCACAATTTATCTTCGGGCATGTGTTTTTTGCCAAAAGCCATCTGGGCGGTGAAGCGGGGATCTGTTTTGCGCAGGACAGCATGGCCATAGCCTGGCACTACTTTTCCTGCGTTAAGGGTTTCCTGAACATAATCGGCTATCTGCTCCCTGGCAGGAAGGTCGGTCCCGAGTTTTTCCTGCATTTCATAAATCCATTTAATTACTTCCTGGTTGGCAAGCCCGTGAAGGGGGCCAGCCAGCCCATTCATTCCGGCAGCAAAGGCCAGGTAAGGGTCACTTAATGCAGAACCTACCAGGTGTGTAGTATGTGCAGAAACATTGCCGCCTTCGTGGTCGGCGTGGATGGTCATATATAAGCGCATCAGTTCTTTGAAATCATCATTGTCATATCCCATCATGTGGGCAAAGTTTCCAGACCAGTCCAATAAACCATTTGGTTGAATATGGTCGCCATTCTTGTATTTGCGCCTGTAAATGTATGCAGCAACCCGGGGCAGCCTCGCAATAAGGTTCATCGAGTCATCGAAAGTAGCGGCCCAGTAATCTTTTTTACTCATCCCCTGGGCATAGCTTTCGGCAAAATTGCTTTCCGTTTGCAAAGCCATGATGGCAATTACAAATTGCGTCATAGGATGTGTACGGAGTGGCGTAGAGTCGATTGTGTCAAATACATGCCTGGGCACATGGCTTCTTCTTTGAAGATTGGATGTAATATGCTCTGCGTCTTCTTCGGTAGGTAACTCACCTAGCAACATCAGGTAAAAAAGGCCTTCCGGCAAGGGCTCTGTGCCGCCTGGGTATTTAGGAAGTTTTTCCTGTAATTCTGGAATTGTATATCCTCTGAAACGGATACCTTCCTGTGCATCCAGTAAAGAGGTTTCAGTAACAAGACCAGTCATGCCTCTCATACCCTGATAAATTTGATTTAGCGTTACTTCACCGATTTTCTTGTTACCATGCTCTTTCAGCATTTCTTTGATTTCGGCACCAACGATCTCCGTTTTGTTTTTAAACCTGTTTTTTACAGTGTCCATATTCAGTTTTTTCTTAATGTTTTTTTGTAAACAAAAAATAGTGGAAGTCATAAAATTAATGCTCATTGAAATGCAAAACAAAAGTTTTGTTATAAAGTTTTTTTATTTCATCAGAATAGCCTGCCGACAACGATTGCAGAATTTTTCGGCATTGAAAAACAGTACAAAATGCAGATTATTCACACACAAAATTTCTTTCCCATAAAATTAAACTGTATGTTTGCATGACCTCTAGGATTTTATTCTCCGAATTTTTCAGTGGTCATTTTTTTGTGGGCAAAACGGGAAAAAACGTTCTGCATAATAAAACTTTTTATATAGCATGGCCAAATATATTTTTGTTACGGGAGGTGTAACATCTTCTTTGGGGAAAGGGATTATAGCAGCATCTCTTGCCAAATTACTGCAATCACGGGGTTTAAAAGTGACTATACAAAAATTCGATCCCTACATTAATGTGGATCCTGGTACGCTGAATCCTTACGAACACGGGGAGTGCTTTGTAACGGAAGATGGCGCCGAAACGGATCTGGATCTCGGCCATTATGAACGCTTTCTTAATATTTATACTTCCCAGGCGAATAATGTTACAACCGGACGCATATATCAGACTGTTATTAATAAAGAAAGGGAAGGAGCTTATTTGGGGAAAACCGTACAGGTAATCCCACATATAACAGACGAAATCAAACGCAGAATGTTGGAAATAGGGGAATCAGGAAATTACGATATAGTAATTACAGAGATAGGAGGCACTGTGGGGGATATTGAGGGCTTGCCATTTATAGAAGCGGTTCGGCAACTACAATGGGAATTAGCTGATGAGGATTGCCTTATCGTACATCTAACATTAATTCCATATCTGAAAGCCGCTAATGAACTTAAGACAAAGCCTACCCAACACAGTGTAAAACTGCTTAGCGAAAACGGAGTACATCCGGATATTATCGTTTGTCGTACGGAAAAGCCGCTTTCAGCAGAGTTGAAACGTAAGATCGCTCTTTTTTGCAATGTAAAAACGGATGCCGTAATTGAAGCTCTCGATGCCAGCACGATATATGAAGTGCCATTGAAAATGTTGCAGGAAGGATTGGATATAGCTGTTCTCAAAAGTTTAAAAATAAATGGATACGCCGCTCCGGAATTATCAAAATGGAAAGCCTTTCTTGACAAGTTGAAGAAGCCTACAGGAAAAGTAAGTATAGGGTTAATAGGGAAATATATTGAGTTGCAGGATGCCTATAAATCTATCCTGGAATCTTTTGTACATGCCGGAGCAGTTAATCAGTGCAGGGTAGAGATAGTTAATGTGCATAGTGAATTTATCAATGAAAAGAATGTAGAAGAAAAGTTATCGGGATTTGACGGTCTACTGGTAGCGCCTGGGTTTGGTATAAGGGGAGTGGAAGGCAAAATACTGGCTGTAAAATATGCCCGTGAGCATAAGATGCCTTTCTTTGGAATTTGCCTCGGTATGCAAATGGCTGTGATCGAATTTGCCCGCAATGTTTTAGGACTTAGGGATGCTCATTCTACTGAAATGGACCCCGCAACAAAAAATCCGGTTATTGACCTCATGGAGGCTCAAAAAACAGTTACAGCCAAAGGAGGTACCATGCGCCTTGGCGCATATCCCTGTGTTGTAAAAGAAAATACACTGGCATACAGGATATATAACACAAACCTTATCAGTGAACGGCATCGTCATCGCTGGGAGTTTAACAATGCATATCTGCAACAGTACGAAGATGCAGGCATGATTGCAAGTGGAAAAAATCCGGAGACAGGGCTGGTCGAGATTATTG
>CAZKPH010000264.1:0-3699 GCA_964554605.1 uncultured Ferruginibacter sp. | reverse complement strand
TAATATAGCGCAAAGCCTGTCAAAGCCAAAAGCCAGGCCCCCGTGTGGCGGGGCCCCGTATTCAAATGCTCCGAGAAGGAATCCGAATTTGTCCTGTTGTTCTTTTTCGTCCATGCCTAGTGCTTCAAACATTTTTTCCTGTAATTCCCGCTGAAAAATACGTATCGACCCCCCACCGATCTCATTTCCATTGAGTACCATATCATAGGCATTTGCCTGGATATGGGCATATGGATGATTAAGGTATTCCGCCGGATTTTCTATAACCGGGCTATTTTGTATCATTGTGGGTATATGTGTTGGCTTAGGGCTCGTGAAGGGATGGTGCCTTGCTACCCAACGATTCTCATCCTCCGCATATTCAAATAATTGAAAATCCACAACCCAAAGCAATTTGAATTCTTCCGGGTTCCTGAACCCAAGCCTTTCAGCCATATGCATTCTAAGTTCGCTGATAGCTTTCCTGGTTCTTTCTTCCGGCCCGGCAAGTATTAATATCAAATCTCCATTTTTTGCGCCGGTGGCTTCGGCGATGGCTTGCAGCCGTTCCTCATTATAAAATTTATCAATACTGCTTTTCAATGTTCCATCAGTGTTACACTTGATAAAAGCAAGCCCTTTCATGCCTATCTGTGGCCTTTTCACCCAATCTGTTAGTTCATCGGTCTGTTTCCTGGAATAATTACTACAGCCAGGCGCCGCTATAGCAATTACGGTTTCTGCCTGGTCAAAGACACCGAACCCGCCTCCTTCTATTAATGATGTTTGCGCTTTTTTATCAGGAAAAACAGAAGTTGGTTTCTTCAGGTTCAATAATTGCATCTTAAACCGGGTATCAGGTTTATCGTTTCCGAAATTCCACATAGCTTCTTCCCACGATATACGTGGAATTTCATCCGTATAATCGATTCCTTTGACATCTTTGAAAATTCGCTTAACAAGCCCGTCAAAAGTCTTAAGGATATCTTCCTGCTCAACAAAGCTCATCTCGCAGTCAATTTGGGTAAATTCAGGTTGCCTGTCTGCCCTAAGGTCTTCGTCCCTGAAACATTTGACGATCTGGTAATACCGGTCGAAACCACTTACCATCAATAATTGTTTAAATGTTTGAGGGCTTTGTGGGAGTGCATAAAATTGACCGGGGTTCATCCTGCTTGGTACTACAAAATCTCTTGCGCCTTCAGGTGTGGATTTTTGAAGAAATGGGGTCTCAATATCAATGAAATTATTCTCATGGAGGTAATTACGTGCGCTTCTGCCAACGGCATATCGTAATTCAAGGTTTCTTTTAACAATACTTCTGCGAAGGTCCAGGAACCGGAATTTCATTCGCAGGTCGTCGCCACCGTCTGTATCATCCTGAATGGTGAATGGAGGAACGGCCGAAACATTAAGTATTGTAAATGCACTTACAGCTATCTCAATCTCTCCTGTGGGAAGGTTCAGGTTCTTATTGCTTCTTTCCTGTACTATACCTTTTACCTGGATTACATATTCCCTTCCCAGCGGATTGGCATCCAACTGTGTATTTAATGATTCAGAAAAAAGCAATTGTGTTATACCATACCGGTCCCTTATATCGACAAATGTGATACTCCCAAATTTTCTGATAGTTTGTACCCAACCACTTAATGTAGTTTCCTTATTGATATCGGCCAATCGTAATTCGCCACAGGTATGCGTTCTGTACATGCTGACTAGTTTTACATTTAACAGCAAATATACAATTGAAAAGCTGTTTCACTGCAATTGGGGCTTATATTAATCCCCCGATTGTATTAATTTTATCTCATGAACATTCAGACAGGTAAAATAATGATCTTTCTGGGGGTATTGATAATTATTGCGGGTATAATTGTATATTTTTTTCATGATAAGTTACATCGTATCGGGCGGCTTTCTGGCGATATCAGAATTGTTCGGGAAAATTTCACCTTCTATTTTCCCATAACCACAATGATAATAGTAAGTATTGCTCTTACAATCATTTCGATACTTATCAGGCGCTATTTACACTAAAATATTCTTCATGTTAAACGATATCCTTTCGGCTTGTAATTTATCCGGTTCTGTTATACGCCATGTAATAGGAGGCGATATTAATCAGTCTTATCAGATACGCTTGAGGAATGATATCTTTTTTCTGAAGGTAAATAATGCCGGGCTTTTTCCGGATATGTTTAAGAAAGAGTCAGCAGGGTTATCTTCATTACAGCATACGGAATTATGGAAAGTGCCGCTGGTAGTTAAAGAAGGTGTAGTGGATACAAAACAGTATTTACTGCTCGAATGGATTGAAAAAGGGAATCCTAAAGTTGGTTTCTGGGAAAATTTTGGGAATGCGCTGGCTGTATTACACAAAACGGCACAGCCTTATTTCGGATTTTCGGAAAATAATTATATAGGTTCCCTTTTGCAGCGGAATACGCCGACTGCATCATGGGATGAGTTTTACTCTCATTCAAGGATAATGCCATTGGTAAAAGAACTTTTTGATGATGGTAAGCTTTCTCAGGCAGACATAATAAGCGCTGAAAGGTTCTGCTCCAGGATAAGTGAAATTTTTCCGAAAGAAAATCCGGCATTATTACATGGAGACCTTTGGAGTGGCAATTTTATGGTTGCTGCTGACGGTTATGTTGCTGTTTACGATCCTGCCGTATATTATGGGCATAGGGAAATGGATATAGGGATGACGGCTCTTTTCGGCGGGTTCGACAAACTTTTTTATGATGCCTATAACAAATCCTGTCCGTTGGAAAAGGGTTGGCAGGATAGGCTGATATTTACCCAATTATACCCTTTGCTGGTACATTCGGTACTATTTGGAGGGCATTATATCTGCGATGTTAAGGATATAATACATCCCTTCGGGAAATGAAATATATTCCTTTTAATTTAAATAAATCCGGTTGTTCAATTATCGGATAATTTCGATGGTATTATGCAGTACCTGATCATTAGTGCTGATCGACAGGAAATATTTCCCTGCCTGTAATGTGGTAGTATTGATAGTAACTCTCGATGATGCATTAAAAAAATCCTGCGATAGAAACAGCCTTCCTGAAATGTCATAGATCTTTATATGCAGGTCTTTTGTGTTGATATTCTTAAATGAAATTTCTACTTTGTCTCTGGCAGGGTTCGGAAAAACAACGGTGGATTCATCAATTACGTTATTTACAACAATAATTTTACTAAAATCCTTTTTACCATCCGTATATTCCAGCATTATCCTGTAAAATACTTTTGTGCTGCTATTTGCTGTATTGTCAGTATAACTATATTGAGTTGCTGTAGTATTCAGTACAGAACCCAAAACCGTGAAATGGATGCCGTCTGTACTCTTTTCTATATTATACTTACGTATATTCTGATTTGTTTCAAGTATCCAATTGATTTTAATATCGTTTTTGTCTTTTTCCTGTTGTGCTGTAAAACTGCTCAGCGTAACGGGTACGAGCCCTGTGCATTGCCATACCAGGCCTACAAACTCCGGATGGTCAATATAAGGGTTACGGTTTTTTTGTATAGCATATATTGCGTCATTCCTGGCTATTTCTTTAGCGCTTACCGGATCCTGAGTATGCCACTGATACCATAATTGAATGGCCCAGGGATCAAGAGCAGGCCAGGTGGTTCCGTTCAGGATATCGTCGGCATTGGCATTATTCTGCCATCCGGCAACCTGGCTTTCAT
>CAZKPH010000263.1:0-3705 GCA_964554605.1 uncultured Ferruginibacter sp. | reverse complement strand
CGACATTTCCAGAAGGCTCCGTTTCATTAAGGTTGATTCGTTTTTCATAAAAGCCTGATTACTTGTTGGATAATGGAATTGGTGTATAAAATGATTGTCGGAACATTTTTTAACACCTTTACGCTACTATAACGGGGAAGAAGCGCTGCTTATTGCCCCGAAGGGGAAAAATAAGGGAATATACGTAGGCGATATTGCAGTATGTACCTATACTGTATACTGATTATCATTTATTACTAGTGAGATATGGCTACACGGAAAGAAATTGTTTGCGAACCAGGCCCGTACACCTGCAGCAGGCAGATGCCCCCGGCATATTTTCCCGGAATTGATAACGGATAAGACCGTGTGCCACCTACATGCATAATCCCGGAATCGGCCAACAACTGCCCGGCTACATTCAGCCACCGCAACTGGTAAGTACCGGCAGGCATTTCATTTAATGACAGCAACCAGGTATTTTGTTGACCGTTAACGGGTACCAGTTCCATACAGCTTGTTTGCGGCGTTATTACTTTTACCACTGCACTGTACGATACTTCCCCGTTTTTCCCTATACTCATAATCCTATAAAAACTAATACCCGGGCTGAGACTGCTGTCTGTCCAGACATATTGTGTTGCTTCTGTTGCAGCCAGGCTGCCGATGGTGGTAAAATGAAGCCCGTCGGCCGAATGCTGTATCTGGTAAGTATTGACATTCAGCATGTCCCCTACCGTCCAGCTAATAATATTGCCAGTAACGGCAGGATATGCAGAAACATTAATGAATCTTACAGGCAGGGGCGTATTTAGCCGGAAAACAATCCGGAAACGCCCTCCTGCAACCGATGCGGCAGTGCCGTCGGTTGTAAAGTTGTACCGGTCAATCCCATCCGTATTAATATTCGTAGCAGTATTCAGGTAAGTATCCTCCAGGATAGCATTCAGTTTTTTATCGAAATTGATACCGATAAACTGCAACTGGTACGGATAATTATAATCGAGGTTGGTATTGAAATAAATAGTATCATTGATTGTGATGCATTTCCTCCTTTCAATGGAAAGTTTATTATCTCCACGTACCAGGTCTATACGTTCTTTTGTTGAAAATGTCTGTAATTTCAGCACATCCTGTTCATCAATATCATTAAAATACCTGTCTCCATAAATAGTTGCAACCCCATCTGCCAGAATGGCTTCGCTCCCGTTCCGGTAAGCCAGGTTGGTATACAGGATACCATCATTTTCATCTCCGGGTAACTCGCCCTCATCCTGCGGGCGCTGAGAAGGCGCCGGCCTGCTTGATAGCCCGATGGTTTTACTGGAATCGATCTTATCGGATTCATGAAAAACAAATGTACCTGCAGATGCCGCATTGATTGAAAAGGCAGCTCCCGATTCAATTAACCCGGTGTTGGTATATTGGCTCATATAACCAGAATCTACAGGCTTAGGTACCGTCGTATACTTATTGGTACCATTACTGCTGAAAGTAACCCATTTCCCTACACCCTTACTTCCCAGCAAACGGGGATCCCACAGATAAAATGTACTGCCAATCGTTGATCCGGGAGTGGCGCCATTATAACTGACATTATTAAAACTAATAGCAGAAATATAAGGATTGCCTAATACCTGTACACCGGCAACGGTAGCTTTGGAGATAGTACCCATATTCGGTTCGCCACAAACCCTGAGGTTTACTCCTCCTGAAGTGTTAATATACTGGTTGGAAACAACAATACTCCTGTCTCCCCTTATAAAGACCATATAATTGCCAGTGTTATCGGTTATCTTTCCACTATTGGTAGCTGCCGGTACCGACCATATCCCTGACCCTGGATTTGTATAATAAATAGAAGGGTTATTGGTAGACCCCTGATCGTAGCCATCTGCCGATACCGTACTACGTGTAATAGGTGTACCATACCCGGGATTAGGGTTAACAGGAGAAAGCCTGTTGGTAGAAGTAGCCCCCTCCTGCCAGGAAGCATTGATAGTTGGCGCATTATTACTGCTAACAGGAGCCGTAAGCAAACGCCACCTGCGGGAAGTATAAGGTGTAAGCAATGGCAAATAACGTTCTATCGTAACTTTTCCTGCAACGGTGGCCTTAGCTACGCCGGAACCATTTACCGGTACCATATCTATCCTTGCTGTTCCATTGGCGTCCGACTGGAACGTAAGCGAATCGCTGGTAGTGAGCGTAGAAGCCGTATCCAGTATTAATTTACCACAGCCCGATCCGGCAGTAAGGGCAAGCCTGCTGCCCAAAACAGCATTAGCAGTATCAGATAAAGAAAAATTTTTCAGCAACTGATAGCCGCTTGCAAATTTCAATACATTGACAGAATCATTTTTGCTGTATACCGGGGAGCCTATTGTAAGATTGGAGGTTGCAGACCCGGCAAAGAGCCCGTTTCCCGGAGAGGGGTAAGATACCGGCCCCCCGATTGTAAGGGTATTGGAACCAATATAAAAAGACCCGTTGACCAGTTTAAAACGGTAAGTGGTAACATCGCTCTGCAAATAAACGCCCCCACCGGTATTATTCGTAATGAAATCTGCCCTGCCGCTTGTTTTATCAAACTTCACATACTGATTCACGGTTCCGTTAAATATGATCTCGCCCTTGGAACTACTGCTGACATTAGACAAATACCCATTTGTTATGGATTTATGCATATTTACATCCCCTTTAACGTATAACCTTCCAGTGACATTCTGAGCAGCAGGCTGATTGATCAGTTGAAAATCAGCATTGGCTTCAATCGAGTCAGCCAGGTAAAAAGTATTATTGACAGTCAAAGAACGCTGGTCTCCACCAGCATCTGTGTTGTAAGAAATTGCTACTTTGCCTCCATACTGGAAATAGTTACCGACAGTGATGTCTCTTTGCCCCCCGGTAGATGTAAGCTGTAATTTTTTCCCGTTCGTACGGTATATAAATAGAGTATCTGTTACTTTAAAATTAGGTGGATCAACATCCGAATTTTGCCCCAGCACAAACGGGTCGGCCGTTTGCGACCCGCAATCCCAAATAAACACGCTGAAGGTTTGCCGGTGCCCGTTAAAATTTGTTGCAGAAGTAATTCCTGTAATCCAGCAAACCGACCCCGTATTCCAGGTTCCGGTAGGAATGGTACCTCCATTAACATTATGCTTATAAATACCACCTGAATTTGCCACCAGCCGGGAGGAATTAGTAGAAGTAACAGTCCCGGAATTTACAATCGTACCCGAAAGGTTCGTCACAGCACCAGAAGCATCGGTATTATATGTTCGTCCACTATTTACCGTTAGTATACCAGAAACATTAGCTGTAGTAGAACTGCCTAATGTAATATTAACAGAAGACCCCAATGTTAATGAAGACCCGCTGCTTACAACAAGGTCGTCTGCACTACCGTTATTGGATGTAATTGTAAGAACAGAACTGGACGAAGATTGTAATGTAACTGCGCAATTGGAATTGACGGTTAATTTTGCAATAGTTTCCGTGGCTGGCACAGACGTACAGGTAACTGAAGACGGATTATTAATCGTAAGCACATCCGTTGATTGCACTGTAGCCCTGGAAGGGCTCCAGTTGGAAGCCGTAGCCCATGACCCGGAAGACCCTCCCACCCAAGTGTATTCCGCAGGAGTAGCTGCATTAATTGTGGCGGCAGATGAATATGAATACGTCCCATCCGAATTGCCTGCAGACATAACCGTTAGTATC
>CAZKPH010000262.1:0-3713 GCA_964554605.1 uncultured Ferruginibacter sp. | reverse complement strand
GTGGTATTTTCTTATTAAACAGCCCCTACAGCAAAGATGAGGTTTGGGAGCACATACCGGGCAATCTTCAAAAAAATATTATCGAAAAGAAACTTAAGTTCTATGTTATTGATGCTTCTTCGGTAGCAAAGGCAACAGGCATGGGTACTCGTATCAATACGATCATGCAAACTTGTTTCTTTGCTTTGTCCGGTGTACTACCAAGAGAACAAGCCATCAAAGAAATTAAAAAGGCAATCGAAAAAACATACTTCAAAAAAGGGAAAGCAGTTATCGAACAGAACTTCAAAGCTGTTGATGCCACATTAGCAGAACTATACGAAGTAACTGTACCAGCTAAAGTTTCCAAAGCTGTTGTAGAACCGCAAATCGTTCCGGGAAATGCCCCTGATTTTGTAAAGAATATTACAGCATTAATGATGAAAGGCCACGGAGACGAACTCCCTGTTAGTCAAATGCCTGTAGATGGCACATTCCCAAGTGCAACTACACAATGGGAAAAAAGGAATATTTCAGACAGTGTTCCTGTTTGGGAACCCGACACTTGTATCCAATGCGGCAATTGTGCTTATGTTTGCCCTCATGCAGTTATCAGAGCCAAATTCTACAATGAGAAATTCATTGAAAAAGCTCCGGAAGGATTCAAATCAGCGCCTATCAATTCCAGAGGGTTCCCTGAAACAAAATATACGTTACAGGTATATGTTGAAGATTGTACCGGCTGTGAATTATGCGTTGAAGTTTGCCCTGCTTATAACAGTGACCGTACAAAGAAAGCAATTAATATGGGCGATAAAATGCCTATCATAGAACAGGAACAAAAGAATATTGAATTCTTTGAAAATATACCATGGAACAACAGGTCGAAGATCGATTTCTCTACAGTACATGGCGCTCAATTCCTGGAACCGCTATTCGAATTCTCTGGTGCATGTACCGGTTGTGGTGAAACTCCATATGTGAAACTGATATCACAATTATTCGGAGACAGGTTATTGATCGCAAATGCCACAGGCTGTTCCTCCATTTATGGTGGCAACCTGCCAACTACACCTTGGGCAGTCAACAAAGACGGTCGCGGCCCGGCCTGGTCAAACTCATTGTTTGAAGATAATGCTGAATTCGGTTTGGGTATGAGAGTAACTGCAGATAAACAGGCAGAAGTAGCTGCTTATTTGCTCCAGCAGCTTGCTCCGAAACTTGGTGAAGACTTTGTAAAATCGATCACTACTGCTTCCCAGGTATCAGAATCGGAAATTGCCGCACAACGGGAACGTGTAGCAGAACTAAAAGGAAAACTAAAAGAAATCAGCGATGAAAAAGCGATGCATTTGTTGTCCGTTGCCGATCAACTGGTTAAGAAAAGTGTTTGGTTGTTAGGCGGGGATGGTTGGGCATATGATATCGGTTATGGTGGGCTTGACCATGTATTGGCAACCGGGAGAAATGTAAATGTGCTTGTATTAGATACCGAGGTTTACTCCAATACCGGAGGCCAGGCTTCAAAAGCAACCCCAACGGCAGCTACAGCAAAATTTGCTGCATCCGGTAAAACCATCGGCAAAAAAGATATGGCAATGCAGGCAATAGCTTATGGTAATGTTTATGTGGCCAGGATAGCGCTGGGAGCTAATCCTCAACAAGCATTATTAGCCATCCGTGAAGCAGAAGCTTATAACGGTCCGTCTCTCATACTGGCTTATAGTCATTGTATTGCTCATGGCATCAATATGAAAGAAGGTTTGGATCAGCAACATAAAGCTGTAACAAGTGGTTACTGGCCTTTATTGCGTTACAACCCTACATTGAGAAAGAAAAAACAAAATCCGTTCATTCTGGATTCCCCAAGGCCGACAGCAGCCCTGAAAGATTTTGCCTACAATGAAATGAGGTATAAACTTCTTACGAGGACAAATCCGGAACATGCGGAAGAATTGATCAAATTAAGCCAGGAACTGGTTAATCTTCGTTGGAAAAACTACGAAGAACTGGCTACTTTGCCGGCAAGTGAATTTGTACCGGTAGCATAAATAAACTTTAAAAGAAACTAGTATGAACCTGCAAACAACCTACATGGGTTTGAAGCTTAAATCTCCGATTGTTGTGTCGGCCTGCTCTTTGTCAGAAGACGTAAGCAACATTGTACAAATGGAGGATGCCGGTGCCGGTGCAGTGGTATTGTTCTCTCTCTTTGAGGAACAAATCAAACATGAATCCGCAAGTTTCGAATCTGTACTTCATAGCACCACCAATATCTTTGCAGAAGCAGGAGATTATTTTCCCAATCTTGATGACCTTACTGTAGGAACAGAAGGTTATCTGGAGAAGATAAGACAGGCAAAAGAGAGGGTTAAAATTCCTATTATCGCAAGTTTAAACGGTATCACTCCTGAAGGGTGGATTGATTATTCACGCCAGATTGAACAGGCTGGCGCCGATGCGCTGGAAATAAATGTATTCTTTATTCCAGGTGACATCAATCTTTCCAGTGCCGCTATCGAACACAGGTATCTAAATATTGTTACTGAAGTTAAGAACAACGTTAAGATTCCTGTTTCAGTGAAACTGAACCCCTATTTTAGTTCCATTGGCAATATGGCACAAAGACTACAGGCAGCCGGAGCCAACGGGCTGGTACTTTTTAACCGTTTTTATCAGCCGGATTACGATATCAATGAACTGAAGGTTTTATCTAACCTGCAGTATAGTGATTCAAATGAAATCAGGCTACCATTGCTATGGATAGCTCTTCTTCATGGGAAACTGACTGCCTCGCTGGCAGCAACAACGGGAGTACAGAGTTCTTCAGAGGTTATAAAATATCTTCTTGCCGGTGCGGATGTGGTAATGACTGCTTCGTCACTCTATAAGAACGGAATTGTATATCTGAAAACGCTTAACAAAGACCTTGAAGATTGGATGCACATGATGGAATTTGCATCTATCAATGATTTTAAAGGGTCGATGAGCCAATTACATGTTTCAGATCCTACAGCGTACGAACGTGCGAATTACATTAAGATATTGAAAAATAAATAGCCTAATGAAAACGTCATTGAAAAAAAGTGAATAATAAACGATCGATTAGTTAATGAAAAGGGTGCCCGGTCTCAGGATCGGGCATTTTTTTAATTATTAAAAGCATCCAAGGCCACCGTTGGCTTTCCATGGCTGTCAAAAGCTCCCAACGTATACCCGTTCCAATTGGCGATACACTCGGGCTCCCAGTAAAAAACACCTAATCCCTTGTTTCCGGGCAATGACCGTGTTTTTGTTATTATATCTGTCAAAAAATTCTTGCAGGCATCCGGTGAATCCCATGGCATTCCTACTTCACAAATCATTATTTCTGTCCCGTACCGGCTGATCATATCTTCCATGTTGGCAAGGCATTGCTTATCCATTTGCTGCCAGTTTGTTACAGAAGGATAAAGCGACATCCCTATAATATCCCATCGGGCATCATACTGTTTTAAACCGTCAAATAACCAGCGGTACAAAGCATTATCATAACCATTTTGCAAATGCACAATAACTTTTGTTTTAGGAAACACAGTTTTTACAGCATTATACCCTGTAGTAATTAAAGTTGCAAACTGTTGCATATTTACAGAGGCTCTTCCTTCTTCCCACAACATACCATCACCGGTTTCGTTACCAACCTGTACCCACTCCGGAGTAACACCGTTTTGCTTTAATATACTTAATACGTT
>CAZKPH010000261.1:0-3755 GCA_964554605.1 uncultured Ferruginibacter sp. | reverse complement strand
TAATTATTGCAAGCCTTTACTTTGCACTTTCGAATCGATTAGTTATAAAAAAACAAATGGATCATTTTCATTACCCATACCCCTTCGAATTGGAGAACGGCTCCATTTTACCGGAGATATCAATTGCTTATACCACCTATGGGCAATTGAATGCCGATAAAAGCAATGTAGTATGGGTTTGTCACGCCCTCACAGCCAATTCGGATGTGGCCGACTGGTGGCCTGGCGTTGTAGGCCCCGGCCATGTAATCGATCCTGAAAAATATTTTATTGTTTGTGCCAATATATTAGGTTCCTGTTACGGCTCCAGCGGGCCCTTGAGTATTAACAAGGCTACAAAGCAGCCCTATTACAGTACTTTTCCGGTTATTACCATCCGCGACATGGTAAAAGCGCATATACTGCTGCGCCACCATCTGCACATTGATAGTATATCCCTGCTCATGGGTGGAAGTATGGGAGGGTACCAGGCTATGGAATGGGCTATTACGGAACCTGAAGTTATAGAGAGGCTTTTTCTGCTGGCAACCTCCCCTACCGAAAGCGCCTGGGGTATTGCTGTGCATACGGCTCAGCGCCTGGCAATTGAAGCAGACTGTACCTGGCAGGAACCATCTCCTGGTGCAGGCAGAAAGGGGCTAAAAGCAGCCAGGGCCATTGGCATGCTTACCTATAGGAATTATGGCATTATGGTGAAAAAACAAACTGATGCCGATAGCGAAAAAACAGACAATTACCGGGCTGCATCCTACATTCACCACCAGGGAGATAAACTTGTCCGCAGATTCAATGCCTTTAGCTATTGGCTGCTTACAAAAAGTATGGACAGCCATCACATCGCAAGGGGCCGTGGCGGAAAAATAGAACCAATCCTTCAGCGTATGAAACAGCCAACGCTTATCATAGGTATCAGCAGCGATATTCTTTGCCCTTTGATAGAACAACATCATCTCTCCGAACATATCCCCAATGCCATGCTGGTTGAAATTGATTCTTCTTATGGCCATGATGGTTTTATGGTTGAATCAAGGATAATATCCGGCCATCTAAGTAAATGGATAAAGAATAACCAATAATACTTTTGTAACAGGTTTTATCTATTATACGCTTACATGATTCTTGTCATTCTTTTTGAACAGGGGCTAACCTACATTAGTATCCATAATATCAGATTATGGCAATCCCTACTTCCCGTACCAAAGAAACAGCCGGGATAATCATAGATGCAAACCGCTGCAATGGTTGCGGGTTGTGTGTGAGTGTTTGCAAAGACTTCGGCCTAATTATCGAAAATGAAAAAGTAAAACGTTCTGCCAAACCCATATTTGGCTGTACCGGTTGCGGGCATTGTATGATGGCTTGCCCACATGAAGCCATTCGCATCGAAGGCCGCTGTACGAGTGCAGAATATCTTTCAGAACTTCCCGAACAAACGCAAATCAGCAACTATAAGAGTTTAGTTGCTCTTCTCAACAAAAGGCGCAGTATTCGAGAGTTCAAAGATATGCCCATAGAAAAATCATTGATTGAAAAAGTACTCTCCGCAGCACGTGCCGCTCCAATGGGTATCCCCCCCTCCGATGTACACGTACTGGTATTGGATACCCGTGAAAAAGTTATTGATTTTGCAAAAGATTTCTGCCAATACCTTGACAATGTAAAATGGGTCACATCCCGGTGGTTTACAACAATTATGAGGCCATTCTGGGGAAAAGACAGGCATGAAATGATGACAGGCTTCGTGAAGTCCCTCACCAATACTTATACCTCATTCATGAAAACCGGCCTGAATGTTGTAACCTATGATGCACCTGTAGCTCTTTATTTTTACGGATCGCCATTCACAGACCCTGCCGATCCTGTTATCGCAGCTACTTATGCAATGATAGCAGCAGAGTCACTGGGGTTAGGCACTTGTATGTTGGGAGCCATCCACCCTTTCATACAACATGGCAAAGCTGGAAAAAAGTTCAGATTAAAACACGGGATTAAATTCAAAAGCCGGGAGGGGCTGTGGCTGGTCATGGGCTATCCGCAGATAAAATACCATAAATCGATTAAACGAACATTTGCATCCGAAGACTGGAGTTGATTTATTCCCTACTTTTATCATATAATTGATATACTTCCAGTGAAAAAATATTCCTTTTTCTCCATTATTTGGCTGCTTTGCACTTACATTGTTACTGCTCAAACAAATTATTTTATTTCCCCTTCGGGAAATAATAACAGTAACGGCTCTTTCGCAACACCGTGGAAAACATTGCAATATGCCATCGGAAAAAGCGGCACTAATGATACTATTAATCTCCTTAGCGGAACATACAATGAAAAAGCCAGTATTGCCAAATCTAATCTCTATATCCGAAAATATAACGGCAGTACGCCCATCCTTAGCGGAACAGGTATCACAACGCAGGATGCGATGATAGCAATAGAGGATCAGTCTGGCATTACGCTGGACGGACTGGAAATTGCCAACAATATACAAAATGATGCACAGGGCATTTTGATAGATGGTAACTGCCAGAATATAACTATTAGAAACTGCATACTACATGATATTCATTTCTCCTCTAACCCTGCCGACCCGGCAAGTTCCAGCAAAAATGCCCAGGGAATCATTGTTTATGGCTCTAATTCCACTACCGCCATTAGCAACCTGAAAATACTAAACAACAACCTTTACAACTGCCGGCTGGGCTATAGCGAAGGCATTGCAGTGAATGGCAATGTAAACGGCTTTGAAATAAGCGGCAATACAGTACACGATATTACCAATATTGGTATAGATGCTATTGGCCACGAAGGCACCTGCTCAAACGCCACAAACGACCAGGCAAGAAACGGTATTATAAGGAATAATACCGTATTCAACTGCATTTCTTCTTATGCCACTTCCGGAGGCCTTTATGTGGATGGAGGCAAAAATATTATTATAGAAAGAAACACCTCTTACCATAATGGTTATGGAGTAGAAGTTGGTTGCGAGAATAAAGGAAAAACAACAGATAGTATTATTGTACGGAATAATATTTTTTACGACAACCAGATTTGTGCCATAGCATTGGGAGGATATGCCTATCCGGGTAGTTCGGGGAAAGTAACAAACAGCACCGTAAGGAACAATACCTGTTATAAAAATAACTATGACACAAACGATGATATGGGGGAACTCTATTTGAGTTACAGCGAAAACTCTATCATCCAGAATAATATTTTTTACCTCTCCGGTAAAAATTTTCTGGCTTATGCAGAGTTAAGCCAGCCTTCATTGAATTTTGATTATAACCTTTTCTTCAGCGATAACTCCCCGGCAGACCTCCAGGCCTACTGGAATAAAAAAAGCTACTCATCATTCAGCAGTTTTAAAACGGGGACTTCTACTAATACAAACTCAGCTATCGGCAACCCTTTATTTACAAACGGGAATACTACAAACCCGGATTTTCATATTGCAGCTACATCCGCAGCAAAGGATAAGGGCAACCCCTCCTTTACGGCATTGCCATCGGAAAAGGATATTGACGGCGAAGACCGTGTTTCTCTAATTATAGATTGTGGAGCAGATGAATATTATCCAAAAATGGCCTCTTATACATTTACAGGAAATGGCAATTGGGATATAGCCTCCAACTGGCTGAATAATGTCATGCCTCCTGATACGCTATCGGGCAACGCCATAATAATCATCGATCCGGTGGCCAATGGAGAATGTATCCTGAATATTAACCAGCATATAAGCAATGGAGCCA
>CAZKPH010000260.1:0-3763 GCA_964554605.1 uncultured Ferruginibacter sp. | reverse complement strand
TCAGGTTAAGTTCATCATTTGTCAATGTCTGTCATAAAATTATGCCTCCCTTTCAGCATGAATTTTTTGCTTTGTTCAATAGCATCCATAATCGTTTCCAGGATATTTTCCACACTCTCATTATAATCAATATTCAACGGTGGTTTGAAGGTTACAGATAACCGGGAACCTCTTTTTTTAAATTTAAGCCCTTTTTTATTGTAGGCACGCCAGAAACCGTTAATAACAACCGGTATCACAACAGGTTTGTGTTGTTTTATTATAAAAGCCGTTCCCTTTCGCCCCGGAGCAAATGGCTTTGTAGTACCCTGTGGAAAGGTAATTACCCAGTTATCCTGCAAAGCCCTTTCTATTTTACGTGTATCACCAGGATCCAGACTCCGCCTGATTTCTGTAGCTTCAGAACGCCAGGTCCTCTTAACTGTCACGGCACCCGCAAGCATAAATAATCTGCTTATCCAGTTCTTTTTCATGGTTTCCTCAGCAGCTACATACTTGACTTTTGTAAAAGGCCAAAGAAGATAATATGGCAGCCCAAGCCTGTTTTTCTTACGCCAGCGTACCGCTGAAAATATGTGAAGGAAGGTAATTACATCTGCAAAATAGGTCTGGTGATTGCTTACAAACAGTACATTCCGCTTCGGCAGTCCTTTCAGATTATCCATCCCTTTTACCGTAAGCTTATTAACAATATTGATACCCGGATATGAAAATGCGCCGATTACGGCATAAAGTGTGCCTTTTACCAACTTTGATTCTTTAAAACGATCAACCAAGGCAGCCATCAGTATTTTTTTTAGTCAGAGGGAATGCAATATACACAATGTAATTATTGCCCGCAATGAAAATTTATATACAGGCAAGTGTTTATTAATATCTTTGCGGCATGCAATTGAATACCGTAATCTTTGATATGGATGGAGTACTAATCGATAGCGAACCCCTATGGAGCGAGGCTACCGACGAAGTGTTTAAGCATTATAATATCCGTATTACCCAGGAACAATACTCTACTACAACCGGCCTCCGCACAAAAGAATTTGTACACTATTGGTTTACGGTTTATAAGATAGACCCCGGAAAAACCATCGAAGCTGAGAGGGGAATAATTGATACCGTTGTGGACAAAATCCTTAAAAAAGGAAAGCCAATGCCGGGAGTGGAACATATTTTTAATTTTTTTATCAGAAAAAGATTTAAGATTGGCATGGCCACTTCATCCGGTGAGGCTGTTATAAATGCAGTACTTACCAAACTGGGCATACGAGATTTTTTGCAGGCCATTTCTTCGGCAGACGACCTGGAATATGGAAAACCACACCCGCTGGTATACCTTAACTGCGCAGGGAAACTTAACAGCCACCCAATGGAGTGTATCTGTTTCGAAGATTCTTTTAATGGGCTTATTGCAGCAAAGGCTGCCCGAATGAAATGTGTAGTGATACCTGCACCTCATGAGAGCCAGCATATTAAATTCAATGCCGCCGACCTTAAGATATCGTCACTTCAGAATTTTAATGAATTATTGATGCAAAGCCTGTAAAACATGGCTGGAAAAAGTATTTACCATATTACCGCCATCACTCTGCTCCTTACATGCTGTATGATTGAAAACAGCTATGCTAACCCCCTTAAAAACACTGCCGCCCCTGCTGATACTAACTGGAACCTGGTTCCGGAAATACTGAATCGTATTTCGCCGCCTGTTTTTCCTAGCATGCATTTCCTGGTTACTGATTTCGGTGCCCCGACAAACGGTGTTACTATTGCCACTTCTTATATTCAAAAAACCATTGACTCCTGCAGCGCCGCCGGGGGAGGATATGTTATTGTCCCGCAAGGCACTTTTATTACCGGCGCACTAACTCTCAGGAATAATGTCAACCTGTATATTTCGAAAAATGCAACGCTGAAATTCAGCACCAATACATCCGATTACCTTCCTGTGGTATTGACAAGATTTGAGGGTGTGGAATGTTATAACTACAGCCCCTTCATTTATTCCAATGGGGCAAACAATATCGCTATAAGTGGCCCTGGAACGCTTGACGGACAGGCATCCTATTCCAATTGGTGGGCATGGAAAACTTCGGCGCAAGGAAATACAGACAATACCCTGCTGAGTGCGATGGGAGACAATGGCACGCCCGTAACCAACAGGATATTCGGTAACGGCCACCAGTTAAGGCCTGTTTTTATCCAATTTTACAATAGTACTAATATCCTGATTGACAGCGTGACAATTATCAATTCACCTATGTGGGAGATCAATCCTGTACTTAGCCGGAATATCACGGTGCAGAACATTAATGTAAATTCTTACGGGCCCAACAACGACGGATGCAACCCCGAGTGTTGTAAAGATGTGCTGATAAGGGCCTGCACTTTTAATACAGGGGATGATTGTATTGCCATAAAATCCGGAAGAAATAATGATGGAAGGAGAGTGAATATCCCTTCGGAAAATATTGTCATTCAGAACTGCACAATGAAAGACGGGCATGGTGCGATTACCATGGGGAGTGAATGTTCCGGGAATATACGTAATGTATTTGTTGAGGATTGCGCTATGAATAGCACGAACCTGGGTACCATACTCCGCTTTAAGACCAATTCAGTCCGGGGAGGTATTATTGAAAATATTTTCATGAGGAATTGTACGATCGGCAATATCACATCCGGCGATATTCTGGATGTGAATATGAACTACCAGGAGGGCGACGCCGGATCTTTTACTCCTGTCATCAGAAACATCATTATTGAAAATTGCAGTAGCAACAGCAGCGCCAAAGTATATTCTATCATTGCCTATCAGCGCTCTCCCTTAACAAACGTCAGAATCATTAACTGTAATTTCAAAAATGCCACATCTGCGGGTAGCATTACCAACATGAAAAGGCTTCAGGTATACAATTCTTTTATCAACGGCTCCGTACCGTTAATCCCTACCGCCGTTTCCGGATATACAGAAGCAGAGGCATATAGCAGCAAACAAGGCTGGGGCTGGTCCAACGTACTTACAGGTTTTAACGGAAACGGGTATATGGAATTTGCTGACACCAGCAATAATATCAATTGGCTTATTACGCGGACTGAAAACGAAATTGACACAGCCAGCTTCCGATACAGAAATACCGATACTGTTAATAAGCCGGCATTGATACTGATAAACGGGAAGAAATCAGGAGAATTATTTTTTACGCCAACAGGATCCGTATGGGCAAACCAGAAGATAACTATTCCCCTGCAAAAGGGAAATAATACCATACAGTTGGCATCGCTTTCGTCTTTAGACGGAGCCGCTGTTGACAGGTTCAATATCAATACCAGCCCGGCCGTATACAATAACCCGGATACGCTTGCATTATGCCGTGAGGATAATTCTTACATTCTTTCCGGATTGGCGGAAGGAGCAACAAGGCAATGGCAAGTGGACACCGCAAACGGTTTTGCAGACCTGTCTCCATCTGAATATATCAGTGGCACACAAACCGATACCCTCAGGTTATCCAATCCCCCTACCAGCTGGTATGGGTATAAGTTCCGTTGTACATCGGGCAATGCGCAGTACGGCCCTATTCATTATTTGTATTTCTCAACCACATGGACTGGTGCTGTGGATTCGCTCTGGAGTAATCCTGCTAACTGGTCTTGCGGGATGATTCCTGATAGAAATACTGATGCCCGTATCAATACAGGAAAAGTGCTGGTTGATATTGCTGCATTTTGCCGAAGCCTCTATTTAAGCCCGGCAGCCAGATTG
>CAZKPH010000259.1:0-3785 GCA_964554605.1 uncultured Ferruginibacter sp. | reverse complement strand
ACCCGCGACCTCCGCCGTGACAGGGCGGCATTCTAACCAACTGAACTACCGATCCGTATGTCAAAAACAAAAAAACTTTTTGTTTTTGGGAGTGCAAAGATAGGGATATTTATTTTTTTGCTCCAAATCTTTTATCAAAAAAATCTAATACACTATTTTTACAGGCGCAGTTAGTATTTTTACACTTCGTTTATTAATGTAAAACTGAAAGATGCCATCACTTAAAAACAGACAATTCCTCGATTTTGAGAAGCCTGTTAAGGAATTGTACGAACAGATCGAACAACTGGAAACTTCAGCTGAAAAAACCAAAACGGATATGACTTCAGCGATTTCCATGATTGAACAAAAAATCCTTGAAACAAAAAAGCAAATAACCGATAATCTCACTCCCTGGCAAAAAGTGCAATTGAGCCGCCATCCTGATAGGCCATACACCTTGAAATACATCGAAAAAATGTGTTCCGATTTTGTAGAATTACATGGCGATCGTAATATTAGAGACGACAAAGCAATGGTTGGAGGATTTGCGAATCTGGATGGGGAAACGGTTATGATCATTGGCCAGCAAAAGGGTATTAATACCAAGATGCGCCAGATTAGGAATTTTGGGATGGCCAATCCGGAAGGGTACAGAAAGGCTCTGCGGCTGATGAAACTTGCAGAAAAGTTTAATAAACCCATTATTACACTGGTAGATACTCCGGGTGCTTATCCCGGGCTGGAAGCAGAAGAAAGAGGCCAGGGTGAGGCTATTGCCAGAAATATATATGAAATGATCCGTCTGAAAGTTCCGGTAATTTGTGTCATAATTGGCGAAGGTGCTAGTGGCGGCGCAATGGGAATTGGCGTTGGGGACCGCGTATATATGATGGAAAATACATGGTATACGGTTATATCTCCTGAAAGTTGCAGTAGCATACTTTGGCGTACATGGGAGAAAAAAGAAACTGCCGCCGAACAGTTGCGGCTTACGGCTGGAGATATGCTCAGCTTCGGTTTGGTAGATGGTGTTATCCCGGAACCTCTTGGTGGTACCCACTGGGATTATAATGAAGCTGCAGCTTTATTAAAGAAGTTTTTACTGCCGGTATTGCTGGAGTTAAAACAAATACCTGCCGAAGAAAGGTGCAACAAGCGTATTGAAAAGTTCAGTAAAATGGGCTTTTGGGAAGAAACGGCCATTTAAATATTTTATTTTTCCCATTATAATATTTCGTTGCAGACGCTTCGGGTAACTATCTATACCTTTGAATTAAAGTTTTTTTATGCTTAAAGTCGGCGTTTTTGGAGTAGGACATCTCGGAAAATTTCATCTGAACAATTGGAAGGACATACCTGATATTACACTTATCGGTTTTTTTGATCCTGATGATACTACTGCTACTGAAGTAGAAAAGAAATACAAGATCAAACGATTCTTATCTGCCGGTGAATTAATGGAAAATTGTGATATTGCTGATATTGTTACACCTACTATTCATCATTTTGAACTCTGTAGAAATGCCATTACGCATGGAAAACATGTATTTGTAGAAAAACCCCTTGCCAATACGATGGAGGAAGCCCGGGAATTGGTGAAATTAGCTAAAGAAGCCAATATAAAATTTCAGGTTGGGCATGTAGAAAGATTTAACCCCGCTTTTCTTGCTGTGGATAAGTCCCATATTCAGCCAATGTTCATAGAAGTCCACCGGCTCTCTCAATTCAATCCTAGAGGAACCGATGTGAGCGTGATACTAGATCTTATGATTCATGATATCGACATCATACTTACACTTGTTAAAAGCAATGTAAAATTCATCTCTGCCAATGGCGTAGCTGTAATGAGCGATACGCCTGACATTGCTAATGTGCGGATCGAATTTGATAACGGATGTGTAGCTAATCTTACCAGCAGCCGTATCTCTATGAAAAAAATGAGAAAGATCCGGCTATTTCAGAAAGATGCTTATATCGGTATCGATTTTCTCGAAAAAAAGACCGAAATTATTAAGTTAAGTTCCCCTAATGATAAAGATGTATTTACATTCGATATCGAAACAAATAATGGCAAAAAAAGTATTGCGGTTGCCAACCCGCAGGTAAAAGATGGCAACGCAATAAAAATGGAACTGGAAGCTTTTTGCAATGCAATCAGCAATAATACTTCAACTGCTGTAACCGTAGTTGACGGATTCCGGGCTATGGAAGTTGCCCATCAGATCCTTGAAAAGATCAGCAATAATAATGTACTGTAAAAGGCTCCGCAACGAAAAAGTTATAAGGCATCTTGAAACAAAAAAGAATACATATCCGTTGGTATATACTGGCCGACACTTCGGCAGCAATACTTACCTGGTTTTGTTTTTATTATCTGAGGACTGTTATTTACCAGTACCCCTTCAGTGTGCCTCCCGGATTTTACCTCGGCCTTTTCTTATACGTAACAGGCTGGATCAGCCTTCACTTCTTCAGCGGAGCGTATGAATCGGTATACCAAAAGTCAAGAGTGTCCGAATTATTTAAAACACTACTCGTAAGTGTAATGGGCTGCTTTGTCCTGCTTTTCTTTTTTATCCTGAAGAACCCTCAAACAAACAACAATCTCTATTACCTTGAATTCTACTGCTTACTTGGCCCTATTTTCGTTGTTACATTTCTTTTCAGGCTGGTAATTTTAAGTATTGCAAAAAAACAACTTCATAATAATGAAGTATACTTTAATGTCTTGCTGATAGGCGCTGGCAATGCTGCACAGAATTTCCTTACAATGTTTAGTAATACTGCTGAAAAAACAGGATTCAGAATCTGCAGTTTTTTAAACATTAACGGCAATAATGGTTTTAAATTCCCAGATACAATCAGTAAATATGATAAACATGCATCATTATCCGGGATCATCTCCAAAAACCATATAGAAGAGGTCATTATTACGGTAGACAGGCATGACCGCACTTTGCTTACCAAAATATTGCAACAACTAAGTGACCAGAATGTCAATATAAAGATTACTCCCGATGCAGTTGATATAATTACCGGTGCTGTGCAGACTAATAATGTCATGGGCATTCCTCTCATCGACATTCATTCCGGATTATTGCCATCCTGGCAAAAAAACACTAAAAGGCTTATAGATATCCTGGCGGCAATCTTCGGCCTCATACTGCTTTCCCCATTATATTTATATACAGCGTTACGCACTTTGCTATCTTCCAAAGGCCCTGTTGTTTATAAACAGCAACGAATTGGTTATAAAGGCAAACCCTTTTATATTTTCAAATTCAGAAGCATGATCCGGAATGCCGAAAAACAAGGCCCGGCTCTTAGCAGCGATGATGACCCCAGAATCACTAAATGGGGTAAAGTAATGCGCAAGTGGAGGCTGGACGAATTGCCTCAACTTCTCAATATACTCTCAGGGGATATGAGCCTGGTAGGACCGAGGCCTGAAAGGAAATACTATATAGACCAAATCGTTGAGTCGCATCCCGAATATAAATACCTGTTGAAAGTAAAGCCCGGCCTTACCAGTTGGGGTATGGTAAAATTCGGCTATGCCTCATCTGTGGAAGAAATGATTGAACGTATGCCCTATGACCTTATGTACATAGAAAATGTATCAATTGGGCTGGATTTTAAGATTATGATCCATACCATCCGCATCATCCTTATGGGAAAAGGGAAATAGCTATCCCATCTTCAATAAATGTTCAATTACAGTGATTATTAATTATTTTTGAAAAAACTCTGGTCTTGAAAGGTACAATCTTACTATTGCTATCTTTTCTTTTTTGCCTGAACCG
>CAZKPH010000258.1:0-3791 GCA_964554605.1 uncultured Ferruginibacter sp. | reverse complement strand
TTATTACATGAAAGCCGTCATACAAAGAGTATCACATGCCAGCGTAGCTATCAAGGGTATCATCAAATCTTCAATCAATAACGGATTGTTGGTACTCGTGGGTATCGAAGATGCAGATACAATCGAAGACGTTGAATGGCTCAGCAATAAAATCATTAATCTCAGAATATTTGATGATGCAAACAAGGTACCCAATATCTCAGTAAAAGATATGGGAGGAGACATACTATTGGTTAGCCAGTTTACCCTTCAGGCAAGCACAAAAAAAGGCAACAGACCGTCGTATATCAGGGCCAGCAAACCGGCCATAGCCATCCCTGTTTATGAAAAAATGATTTTGCAACTGGAAGCAGGCCTTTCCAAAAAAATTTATACCGGCGAGTTCGGGGCAGATATGAAAGTAGCATTACTCAATGACGGGCCGGTCACAATTATCATTGACACAAAAAATAAAGAATAATTATCCGAATATGAATACATGTGATATCACTTTACAACAGGCACAACTAAAAGTGGATGAATGGATCAAAACCACAGGAGTACGATACTTCAATGAGCTGACAAATCTGGGTATACTGATGGAAGAAGTAGGTGAATTGTCAAGGCTTATGGTTCGTACATATGGCGAACAATCATTTAAAGAAAGCGATAGAAATAAAGATATATCCGATGAAATGGCCGATATTTTGTGGGTGCTTATTTGCCTTGCCAATCAAACAGGAGTAAACCTCACTGAAGCGCTAATAAAGAATTTTGAAAAAAAGAATACCCGTGATGCTACCCGCCACAAAGAGAACTACAAACTTAAATAAACCCTCCATATCATCACCAGCACTGATATAGCATAATGCCATACTAATAGCGGATTTTAGTATTTCCTTCTTACCTTTGCCCACATTATGGCAAACGATATTAATAATTTTCAAGAATTGATCTCCCATTGTAAAGAATACGGTTATATATTTCAATCTTCTGAAATTTATGACGGTTTGAGCGCCGTATATGATTATGGCCAGAATGGCGCCCAATTAAAGAAGAATATACGTGATGAATGGTGGAAAAGCATGACACAAATGCATGAAAACATTGTTGGGATTGATGCTGCCATCTTTATGCACCCAACCACATGGAAAGCAAGTGGCCACGTAGATAATTTCAGCGACCCAATGATCGATAACAAAGACAGTAAGAAAAGATATCGTGTCGATCACCTCATCGAAACCTATACAGACGAACTGAAAGCGGCTGGTGATACCCAAAAATCAGAAGATACGATTGCAGCAATGGATGCGTTGCTTGCAAAAGACGATTACGCCGGATTGAAAAAACTTATAGAAGATAATAATATCAAATGTGCCATTAGCAAAACCTGCAACTGGACCGATGTACGCTTATTCAACCTGATGTTCTCAACAGAGTTTGGAGCCCTTTCTTCTGGAAATGAAAATGAGAATATCGTTTATCTAAGGCCTGAAACAGCACAAGGAATCTTTGTAAATTTCCTGAATGTACAAAAGACAGGTCGTATGAAAATCCCATTTGGTATCGCCCAAACCGGAAAAGCTTTTCGGAATGAAATCGTTGCAAGGCAATTCATATTTCGAATGAGAGAGTTTGAACAAATGGAAATGCAATTTTTTGTCAGGCCGGGTTCTCAAATGGAATGGTACAATTACTGGAAGGAAACCAGAAAAAAATGGCATGAAAGCATTGGGATCCCTGCAGAAAAATTACGTTTCCATAACCATATAAAACTGGCACATTATGCAGATGCAGCCCTGGATATAGAATTCCAGTTCCCATTCGGATGGAAAGAATTGGAAGGTATCCACAGCCGTACTGATTTCGATCTTAAAAATCATCAGCTCTACAGTAAAAAGAAGATTCAGTATTTTGATAACGAACAGGATGAAAACGGTAAACCGTATGGTAATTATATACCTTACGTAGTAGAAACATCGGTAGGCCTCGACCGCCTCGTTCTTACCATTCTTAGCCTCAGCTATGCAGAAGAGAAATGGACGAAAGAAGATGGCTCCGAAGATAGCCGTGTTGTCCTTCGTATTCCTCCGAGAATAGCTCCAACCAAATTGGCAATATTGCCTTTACTTAAAAAAGACGGGCTGCCCGAGATTGCAAGAGATCTGATGAACGAATGCAAAAGTTCTTTTCATTGTTTCTATGAAGAAAAAGATGCAATCGGCAAACGTTACAGAAGAATGGATGCAATCGGTACGCCTTTCTGTGTAACGATTGACCATCAGACCAAGGATGACGGTACCGTTACTATCCGTTACAGGGACACAATGACACAGGAACGTATTCGTTTATCAGATGTTAAAAAACTTGTTTTAGAAAAGATCAGCTAAAATAAGGTGTACTTTGTTGAAAAATCAACAAGCATAATGGGTATCAGATTGTATTTTCTGCTGACAGGATTGGCTCTCTCATCGTTGATAAGTTTTGCGCAGGAAGACATTGGAGAATTGCATTTTAATATAGATAAAACCCATTCCGGGGATACGCTGTGGCTAACTGTAACAAGGCCGGCAACTGACAAACCCGGTACATTGATGCTTACGGTAACTTCGCAAACGTTCGAAACAACAGATACTTCCTTTTTCCCACTTATTGATACAATAAGCAATTACGCATTGGCTGTACCCGAATCCATGCGTACCGGTAAATTGGCGATCAAAGGCTATTTTTATCCAAAAATCTTTCATATCAACGGTAAAATAAACGGGAGAAAGAAGGCTGAAAGCCTGATTGCACTATTGATAACGAATAATAAAAAAATATTTAACAAAGTAGTTGATATTGACGAAAATAAAACGTTTTCTTTACCGGGGCTTGTCTTCGAAAACAAAGCCAGTCTGATATTTAACTATATACATGTCAATAAAAAGATTAAGCCAGATCTGAGTATTGATCAATCTCCCGGATTAAAAGATTTTACAGACACGGTTCTTAATAGGGAAATAGATATAACTCCGGATTCAATAATAAAAAGAAACGATTCCCTTATAAAAAACGGGATTATTCCCCCACAGTTATTAGTAAGTACCAAAAAGATAAAAGTGCTGGATAATGTAACTGTAATGGCAAAAACAAAGTCAAAACTGGAAAAATTCAAAGAGATGTATACCACCGAGCTTTTTTCGGATGCCAGTGAAAAAACTATCAATTGCCTCGATGATGACAATATACTCGCTTTCCCAGACTGCCTGTCGTTCCTAAGAAGCCGGATACCGGGCCTGGTTGTAAATACCGACAAATTCGGCGAAAGCTACATTGTATGGCGTGGTAAAGAGACAAAAGCCTTCTATATAGATGAAATTGAGGTAGATATAGAACAGATAATAAATATGGATTTGTCCAGTATTGCGATAATTAAAGCATTTCCCCCGCCATTTGAAGGAAGTGCGTTCAACGGAGACGGTGGTGCTATTGCCATTTATACGCGGCAGGGAGACTTTGTACGAGAAGGAATCGAAGTAAATAAATGGCTATTTTCCGTTAAAGGATACACACCTTCAGTACATACACTTTTCGAAAAAAATAATACGCCAGAGGCTGCCAGGTAATATCCATGATTGCAGGAATAGGGAAAAATCCTATGTTTTGAAGCATTAGAAATTAAAAATGCGCAAAAAAAATGAGCAAAATCAGTTATTTTTTTCCCGGATTTCCTACGCAAACGTTGCCGTGATCGGCTCAAACAGACAAACGTATCAATCAGCCTCAAATACTTATCCAATCGAAACTCTGTGGGGCAAAGGTTCTTACGC
>CAZKPH010000257.1:0-3808 GCA_964554605.1 uncultured Ferruginibacter sp. | reverse complement strand
TTATACATTTTTTTTAATTCTGTACATTTTGCTGATTAACTTTATCCTTAATTCTAAAGGATGAAAGCGGCAGATTCTATTTCTTTATCATTCAGGACAATCAGGAGCAATAAACTCAGAACGGTGATTACTGTTATCATAATCGCATTGGGGATTATGGCATTAATAGCGATCATTACTGCTGTTGAGGCTGTGAATCAGAGCCTGACGAAAAGTTTTTCCACGATGGGGGCCAATGCCTTTAGTTTACGGTTTAAAGAAAGAAATATAAGATTTGGAGGAGGCCCCGACAGAGGCGAAACCAAACTCTCCAAACGCTCTACCCTTAAAGCGAAAGCTTCCAGCGAGGGCAAAATGATCACCTTTGATGAGGCCAGGGCTTTCAAGAAAGACTATTCTTTCCCGGCAGCTTTGGTAGGTATTGCTTTGTCGGGCCCGGGGGGTATTATTGTAAACGATGCTTTTAAAAAATCAAACCCGGACATCCGGGTAATCGGTGGAGATGAAAACTATCTGGAACTCAATGGATACGAGTTGGCCGCAGGCCGGAATTTTTCGGTTACAGATGTGGAAACAGGCAGAAGCGTGTGTGTGCTTGGCAATGCGGTAGCGCAGAAATTATATGGCGAAAATGTGTTCAAGGCAATTGATAAGGTAATTACTGTAGCCAACAATAAATACAGGGTAATTGGTGTTACCAAAGATAAAGGCAGCAGCGCCTTTATGAATGCAGACAAAATAGTGATTACCACTTATAATAATATCAGGAAGGTATTTGGCAGTGAAGGAAAATCCTATAATATAGCTGTCATGGTAAATGATATCAACCTGCTGGATGTTGCAGTAGGGGAGGCAAGGGGGGCATTCCGCCCTATCCGGAAGTTATCCGTAAAGGAAGAGGATAATTTTTATGTAGATAAAAGCGACTCAATAGCTCAGTCATTGATTACCAACCTCGGATTTCTGAAATATGCCACATTGGCTATAGCACTAATAACTCTGGTAGGAGCGGCAATTGGACTTATGAATATCATGCTGGTGGCTGTAAATGAACGTACAAAGGAGATAGGGCTAATCAAATCCATCGGGGGTAAATCTGCTGAGATCCGTGCTCAATTCCTGTGGGAATCCATTCTTATAAGCCTTATGGGCGCAATTGCAGGTATCCTGGCTGGCATATTACTCGGGAACCTGGTTGCACTGATCTTAAAAACAGGCTTTTTTATACCCTGGCTCTGGGTATTACTCGGAATTATTGTTTGTACCATCGTAGGGCTGGTAGCAGGACTTTATCCGGCTTATAAAGCATCAAAACTTGACCCTATTGTAGCCTTACGCTATGAATAGCAATTCTTTTCAGGTTAATTTTTTTGTTTTTTTTGTTTTTTTTAATGATCTGAAGATGTTCATTTGGATTATTTAGTAACTTGTGCGCTGCTAAAAAAGACTCATTTTGGTTAATTTCATTGCCGGGATGTTTTTTTTTATTAGCATTGTAAAATCATATATTTTATTATACAGAAAATCATTTCATTAATTTAAAATTGAATGTCATGGCAGAAACAAAATCAACTGCAACTTCAGTACAGGTAAAGAAATCTAGTAACCTAATTGCAACAATAGCCCCGGTTGTGTGTATCATAGCAGGCTATATTATCTGGCGCTTTATCATTGGTGCCGACAGCCATTTTACAGACCCTGATAAAGCCGGTGGATTCTGGCCTGATCATAAAGGCCCTATTGGCAATTTTGCCAGAATGTATGAAGGAGGTATCATTGTGCCGATACTGATTGGTATATTCTTGACAGCACTTGTATTCTCAATAGAACGACTTCTTACCATTCTCAAAGCTGCCGGTAAAGGTTCTAATGCTGAATTTATCCGCAAAGTGCAATACCATTTGGCCAATAAAAACGTAGATGCTGCACTTGCAGAGTGTGATAAACAAAAAGGTTCTGTTGGAAATGTAATGAAAGCAGGTTTGCGTAAGTACAAAGAAATGATTTCTGAGGGGAATTTATCTACGGAACAAAAAGTTATAGCCATTCAAAAAGAAGTGGAAGAAGCTACGGCACTTGAATTGCCTATGCTGGAAAAGAATCTTGTGTTCTTGTCTACCATTGCTTCCATCGCTACACTGTTAGGGTTGCTGGGAACCGTTATGGGTATGATCCGTTCATTCTCCAAACTAGGTGATTCCGGTGGTAGTGAAGCAGCTAAAGAACTTTCGAAAGGTATTTCTGAAGCCTTGTATAATACAGCTCTGGGTATCGGTACTTCTGCCGTTTCCATTATTATGTATAACGTATTCACAACCAAGATAGACGGTCTTACTTATGCTATCGACGAGTCAGGATTTACTTTAACCCAAAGTTTTGCTTCCTTATATAAATAATTTTCACTTTTTATGTTGTGGAAAATGGCATAAAGAGCGTCAAATAGTAGCAAACTTTTAAAAATATTTTATAATGGGAAGAGCTAAAATAAACAGAAAGCCAACAACGATAGACATGACAGCTATGTGTGATGTTGCGTTTCTTTTGTTGTCTTTCTTCATCCTGACCACAAAATTCAAGCCTTCTGAAGCTGTACCTGTCAATATCCCCAGTTCAGTAGCAGCTAAAGCTGCACAGTTGGGTTCCGACGCTTTTGTAGTATCGCTGGATCATTCCGGGAAGATATATATAGAAATGAGCGACGAAGGTATCAGGGGAAGTGTACTGGATGAATTTGAAAAACTTAAAGGAATACAATTACCTGCTCAGCTTAGGCAAAGTTTCTTAAAAGCGAATATGATTGCAACACCTGTAGCATCTTTGCCGCAGTTTCTGCAGATGACTCCCGAACAACTCAAGAAAACAGACCTGCCGGGAATACCTGTGGACAGTACAGGTGGCGAATTAAAAGACTGGATTACTGCTGCTTTAACCGCTTATCATAACGATACCAAGGCAATACATTTTATTATCAAAGGCGATAATGAGGTAAAATACCCGAGGTTTAGCGAAGTGATTGATGCTTTTAAGAAAAATGATGTCTTCAAATACCAGTTGCTTACTACGCCTGAAGGCGTGCCGGAAGGAACCGAGTTGTATAAGAAGAACATGAAAGGATTGAAGCAGGAAGATTAAAATGAATAAATTAATTATTAAATAAAAAAATTACCACTATGGCAGAACTGGATACCTCATCAGGTGGTGGTCATAAGAAAGGCCCAGGCGTCAAAAAGGGCAAAAAACTTTCTACTCGTGTAGACCTTACACCAATGGTGGATCTTGGTTTTCTGTTGATCACATTCTTCATTTTTACAACTACCATGAGCCAGCCTACAACCATGAAACTGGCCATGCCTAAAGATGATGTAAAAGATGATGATTTGACCAAGATCAAAGAAAGCGGATCATTGACCATTTTAATGGGGAAAAAGAATACGGTTTATTATTACGAAGGTATGGACCCTTCCAAACTGCAAAGTACTACTTACGGAAAACTGAGAGAAGTGATTTTAAACAAGAAGAAAAGTACTCCTGCGGATGACCTGTTTGTAACAATTAAACCGGATAATGACGCTACTTATAAAAACGCAGTAGATGTACTGGATGAAATGACAATCAACGACATTAAGAGGTATGCTATGGCAGACCCTAATGATGCTGAAAAATTTGTTGTTACAGCCACGGAAAAAGCTAATGGCATAGAATAGCCTTTTGTGCTTTTCTATCTCTCAATTAAAAAAGAATTAAATGGAAGCGAATAAAATTTTAACCGCCGATATTCTGGATATCATTTTTGAAGGAAAGAATAAAG
>CAZKPH010000256.1:0-3854 GCA_964554605.1 uncultured Ferruginibacter sp. | reverse complement strand
TTTTTTAGATGATGAAAAATAACTTTTTTATGTGATAAGTCAAAACGTCTGAAATCCTTTTAGATTAATTTATTTTATCGGATGAGTAAGACATCTCCTTTTTTGTAAACTTCTTGCCCTTTTCTGCATTTCGCAGTCATTTCATAATAATAAGTTCCTATTTCACATTCTTTTCCATTGCGGTTTCCATCCCATTGGTATTCAGGGCTTGCTGTCATAAAAACTAATTGTCCATATCTATTATAGATTCGAACTTGAAGAGAAATAATATCGTCAGCCATTATTTTAAATGCATCATTTTTTCCATCGTTGTTTGGAGTAAATGCACTAGGTATGAAAATGTTGCAATCACAATTTTGGATATTAATATGAAATGTATCTATCGATATAATACAATTGTCAACTGAAGTATATATCGCGGTTTGTGATTTAGAAAAAAATCTGACACTTGCGGTATCTCCTTGTTCCCAGTATCCCTTTTTGTTTTCATTTATCGTAATAATATTGTTTACGCATGCGATAGAGTCATAGGTTTTGTTTTCTATAGACTTACGCTTAACGATCACATTGTTACCAAGGCTTGATGGGCTAGTTTTACCATCGTTGGGTATTTGTACATAAGAAGTTGAGAATTGGCACGCTGGTCCTTCAACGTTGGGTTTTAAAATAGTATATATACCTTCCCAGTTATCAGTATATATTTTATTGTCTGGTCCCAATCTAAGGCAACCATTCACATAGGTACTATCATTGTTTATTTTTTGTGATGTGATATTCTTTAAATCGCTAATGTTATACTGTATAATATCATCTCCGGTAGGACCGCCAGAAATATATAAAAGCATTCCATTGGGAGAAAAACATGTAGAGAGAATACGGCCACTACTATTATAGTGATCGATGATTACAGGATTGTAAATTTGACCGGTCGAGGTATTTATGGAGTGTAGTTCAATGTTATTGTCTTCGCTTCCTATTGATAAATAGGAATAGTCGGTCGTTATTGAAATAGGACATACATAATAGGTATATTTTCCGGAAGAAAATCCTGATTTAGATAATACAGGGTTCATGTTCAGTCCGTTAGCATCTATTTTATGTGTTATAAATAGACTTGTATCTATTCTGTGAAACACAACCCATATACTACAATCATCACCTTCAAATGCAGCCATGCCAGTTCCCATGTCTTTATCGAGAAGGATATTTTTTTGATTTTCAACAATGTCTCCTAAACCATTATTTAGATTTAGATCTATTAGATTATAAATAATTGATGCGTCTGAATCATTTCGTATAAACAGATAATATTGGCTTGGGAAATGTACTGATGGGACTATTAATGCTTCCTGCAGAGCAGAAGAAGGACTTTGTAAAAGTAGTCCGTTGGGCATTACAGTATGGTCTTTAGTCCATACTGTATCGCCGTTTGTATAAAACAAAAGCTTGCCGTTTTTATCACATACAGATGCCATACCCATCCAATCGAAAATATGATCTATTGTACTGCATCTTGGTTGGTTGGGGTGGTTAAAATCAAGAATTAGATTTCGCGATAGTGTCCAAATATTGTTTTCACCCTGCCCATTGGCGGTATTGGTTAGAAGTAGGAAAATAAGTAGAGGGAATAGTTTGGCTTGATACATAGCGTCTTGAATAAAACTAAGAATAAATAATAGTTTACAGGATAGTACCTTTGCTTTTATTAAATTAAGTAATGCATTACGTTTCAGCAGAGGGGATTAGTAAGTCTTTCGGAGTTAAACCTTTATTTAGCAATATTTCATTTCATATAAGCGAGGGCGATAAGATTGCGCTTGTTGCCAAGAATGGTAGTGGTAAATCCACCCTACTAAAGATATTGTCAGGTAAAGAGCAGCCTGATGATGGTAGGGTATGGATCAATAAAGATGTGACAGTGGCTTTGTTCGAGCAGGATCCTACTTTTAGCGAAGAACTGTCTGTAGCAGATAACATATTCCATTACAAGCATCCGGTAGCAGAGGCTTTGCGTGATTACGAAAAGATACTGGAGAGCCCGGAAAAAGATCCAGTTGCCTTGTCTGAAGCCTTAGCAAAGATAGATGATCTCGGCGCCTGGGATTTTGAGGCCAAAGTAAAACAGATATTAGGCAAGCTGAATATTCATAACCTCGATCAGCCCGTGAAGACTTTGTCAGGCGGGCAACGTAAAAGGGTAGCGCTCGCGCAAACACTGATTGATATTGGTTTTGAGCATAAACACGTATTGCTGATAATGGACGAACCTACCAACCACCTGGATGTGGAAATGGTAGAGTGGCTGGAGCATTTTCTGAACCAGGAAAATGTGACTTTGCTTTTGGTAACCCATGATCGCTATTTTCTCGATGCGGTTTGCGAAGAGATATGGGAACTGGATGGCAGTGATCTTTTTGTGTACAAGGGCGATTATGAAAATTATATTGAAAAGAAGGCAGCTCGTATAGAAAGCCACCAGGCCAGTATAGACAAGGCTAAGAACGAGTATCGTAAGGAACTGGAATGGATGCGTAAGCAGCCTAAAGCGCGTAGCACAAAAGCCCGCAGCCGTATAGATAACTTCTACGACGTAGAAGCCAGGGCAAAGCAGCGTATAGAAGATACAAAGGTAGAGCTGCAGATGAAGATGAACCGCCTGGGTGGTAAAATCGCGGAACTAAAGAAAGTATATAAGAGCTACGGCGATAAACAAATTCTCAAGGGATTCGACTATACATTTAAGAAGGGTGATCGCATAGGTGTAGTTGGTAAGAATGGTGCCGGTAAATCTACTTTTCTGCAAATGTTGCAGGGGCTGGAACCCGCTGATAGCGGTAAGATCAATATAGGCGATACGGTGGTGTTTGGTAACTTTTCACAACAGGGGCTGGTGTTTAAGGAAGATATGCGGGTGATAGAGTATGTGAAAAATATTGCGGAAAGCTTCCCTTTAGCTGGTGGTGGTAGCCTTAGCGCAGCGCAGTTTCTACAGTTGTTTCTGTTTCCGCCAGATCAGCAATACACCTACCTGTCCAAGTTGAGTGGAGGGGAAAAGAAGCGCTTACAATTGTTAACAGTATTATTCCGTAATCCCAACTTCCTGATACTAGATGAACCCACCAACGATCTGGATCTTCCCACACTCTCTGTGTTGGAAAATTTCCTGAGCGAATACCAGGGCTGCCTGTTGATAGTATCCCACGATCGCTATTTTATGGATCGCCTGGTAGATCATCTTTTTGTGTTCGAAGGAGATGGCGTAGTCCGCGATTTTCCCGGCAACTATACTTTGTATCGCATTGCCCAAAAGGAAGAAGAGCAAAAAAAGAAACAACAGGATCAAACGGGTATTCAGCAAGCGCCGCAGCAAACACCTGTTGGTACCAAAAAGAAAATGTCTTTTAACGATAAGCGTGAGTTCGAGCAATTAGGAAAGGATATTCCTAAGCTGGAACAGGAAAAGGCAGATATTACGGAGAAAATGAGTACGGCTAACCTTCCTTTTGATGAATTGCAGAAGCTAAGCGCCCGTATTACGGAGGTAACGAATCTATTGGAGGAAAAAGAAATGCGATGGCTGGAACTGAGTGAATTAGCCTCCTAAAAGTAAAGCCACGCTATGCGTGGCTTTACTTTATTATATCAGAATTGTTATTACTACGGAGTAGTAACTTCTTCTTTTTTGATCTTGTCAAATTCAAACATCAGCGAGAAGCGGAATGTGTTTGAAAGTGGGTTGCGGTTGATGCCGCTGCCTGAAGGTACCAGGTAAGCAAAGTTCAGGTTGAAGATGTTGTAGCGAACACCAAGGCCGCAAGTGAAGTATTTACGGTCACCTTTAGTCTTGTCTTCGT
>CAZKPH010000255.1:0-3856 GCA_964554605.1 uncultured Ferruginibacter sp. | reverse complement strand
GTACCTGTCTTGGTGTTACATCCGATTGGAATACTTCGTCAAACTGGTGTGGCGGGATACCATCGTCTTCTACGAATGTTACCATACCATCCGGGACTCCGCATGATCCTGTAATTAGCCTTGCAAATGCTGTTGCGAATAGTATAACAATTAATTCCGGGGCAACGTTAACAATGAACGGGACATACAATCTTACAATCTCTTCCGGCGGCACTTTTACAAACAATGCGGGCTCATCCGGTTTCAATGCCACTGCATCAACCGGGGCATTGGTTTTATCCGGTAGCAATACATTGTCCGGGACAACTAATCTGCAAAATGTAACGATTGCCGGAGGAGTCGATTTCGGTACGTCTTCAACCGTTTCCGGGACATTATCTATAAATACAAGTGGATATATAGCTTCGGGCCATCCTGCTATCTATACATGCGGTTCTACACTGAAATATAATACAGGAGGCAGTTATGGTAGAGGGTCAGAATGGATATCAGGAACATCGGCAGGGCAACCGGGATACCCGGGCAACGTGCAGGTGTCCGGCAATACAGCTTTGAATTACGGGACAACATCTGTTGTTACTTCTATTTGTGGAAACTTTACGGTTGATGCCGGGAGCAGTTTTAACCTCGGAGCTTCCACGGCAAAACTTACCGTTCCCGGAAATGTAACAACCAACGGGAACCTGTCCTTATCAACCGCCTCAGGAGGAGACCTGGAAATTGGAGGCAATTACACGGTAGGGGCATCCGTAACGCCGGCCAATAATGGCAGGGCAATTGTATTCAGTGGGACATCCGGGAATCAATCCGTTACAAAGACAGGAGGCGGCATCGTATATTTCGATATACTGGTAGTAAATAACACAGGGGGATATAACGTACAGCAGGCCTCCGGGACAAATATTGTTTCCAGTTATGCTACAGGGGATGTATTGCAATTATTGAACGGAGGCATTGATATCAATGGAAATACACTGACTTTGAGCGGAACGGGTGGTAATATCAAAACATCCAATGGCGTACGGGTAATCACCGGGCCGGCGGGAAGCGTATTTGCGATTAGCGGCAATAGTGGTACGGTAAGCAAGACGGTGACAAATTCATCCGGGGGGAGCCTGAGTACAGACGCATTGGTTACTGTAAAACTTTCGACAGGGATGGATTTTGGAAATAGCCTCACTACCATAAACGGTACATTACAAATGGACCCTAATGCTTATGTAAACCCGTCATCTGCCGCTGCCCCCATATATGCCACAGGTTCTACTTTGATTTATAATACCGGAACAAATTTTACCTCCATTAATTCAGCAACAAAAGAATGGTATGAAAACACTATATCTGGTGCGGGGGTGCCTTATCATGTGTTCATTAAAGCCGGTTCTTCCCTTAATTTTGGCAATACATCCTATGCACATGAATTAAAAGGTAACCTTACAATAGGTGAATCATCAGGCGGATCCAGTACACTTACGCTTAGTTCTGCCGCAGGTGGGGATATCAAAGTAGGAGGCAACTGGACAAGAGCATCCAACGGTATCTTTAATCCCGGAGCCGGACTGGGACGGGCTGTTTATTTTGTTTCATCGCTGGCTGGTGTTATCAATGCCAGCGGAGGAGAGACATTTCCTTATTTGTTTATTACTAAGAATGCCCTTGCTAATACAGTAACGTTAAACAGCAATATATCAATCACCCGGGAATTGCATCTTACAAAGGGGACATTGGACCTTTCCAATTCAAATGTTACAATGGTTTCCACTTCATCTGTCACAGCTTGTGTTACAAGTGTAGCCGCCGCTACAGATCTGGGTATATCCTATTCCGGGAGCGGAAGGTTTATAGTAGAACGTTACCTGCCAATGCAAACGCCTTATTCCGGGCGTCGGTGGCGCCTAATGGGGGTGCCTGTAAATAGTTCAGGTGCACCGACAATTCATCAGGCATGGCAGGAAAATGCAACCGTTACAAATAGTACTACTGATGCAACTTCCGGCACGAGCATTTATAACCCCGTGCCAGGTTATGGTACGCATATAACCAACGGGATAGGAAGTATAAATAATGCCAACGGGTTTGATGCCGGGTCTACATCCAATTCCTCGATCTTTAAGATGGAGCCGGGAACTGGTATATGGACTACGCCTTCAACGACCAATATGGCGATAACTAACTATAATGCATACATGCTTTTTGTCCGTGGAGACAGAAGCATTATAGTAAGCAACCAGTATATCAATACCACCGGCGGGACGAATCTGCGAATAAAGGGAAAGATTAATACCGGTGATATCTCAATATCTATCCCTTCGGGGAAACAGGTGATCAGCAATCCATACCCGTCTGCAGTTTCATTGAATAGTGTAACGTTTAACGGAAGTAATTTCGGGCCAACCACGGGGAAAACCTATTACAAGTGGGACCCGAAACTTATTGGCAGTAAAAACGTCGGCGGGTTTGTTACTTTTAACAGTAATGGCGATAATACCTACACATTTGTACCCTATACCGGGGCTTCTACAGGTATGAGCGCTTATACGAATACAGGCCTTATAGAATCGGGTGATGCCTTTATGATAGATGCCCCGGTTTCCGGGAGCATCGTTTTCCATGAATCGGATAAAAGTACATCCAGTACTACCGTTGGCATTGCCAGCAGGCCGGCAGGCCCTGTGGATAGTATGGATAAGATTGCAGCATTTTATATTAACCTCTATTTCAGGGATAATAATGACAGCACCTTTTTATCAGACGGGGTAGCTACAACCTATAGCGATCTGTTCAGGAATGAGGTAGATGAACAGGATGCTGAAAAGTTACAAACTTTCCAGACCAAAGAAAAAATTGCCCAGTTGCGGGGAAATGATTTCCTGGCAATCGAGCGCAGGAAGCCGATAATAGCCAATGATACAATCTTCCTGCAACTTATTAAACTGGATTACAACTATAAATACCAATTACAATTCATACCGCTGAACCTGGCATCGGACCTTCAGGCTTTTCTGATTGACCGTTATCTGAAAGCTACTATACAATTGCCTGTCAATGACGAAAGTTATTATGATTTTGCAACGACCGGCGATACTTCCAGCATGAGTTTGAACAGGTTTATGGTTGTATTCATGTTAAGGTCTTCGGCCCCATTGCCTGTAAGATTTACAAGTGTAAATGCAAGCGCTGATTGCCTGGGTAATACGGATATAAAATGGGCTGTAGCAGAGGAACTAAATGTCATTAAGTATTTTGTAGAACGGTCAACAGATGGAATATATTTTACGAATACCGGTTCTGTAGAAGCGAAAGGTTTGGCGGTTTACAATTGGCAAGGCTCACAGGTGCAAAATGATAATCCTTTATGGTACCGTATAGCAGCGATGGAGAAAAACGGGAATAAGATATATAGCAAAATCGTGAAGCTTGTTACAAATTGCCAGGATGTTGCAACTGTTTCTATTCTTCCAACGTCTTTAGATGGAGAAAACGAAGTACGGATACAAATCTCAAATGCACCGTGTGGGCAATATGACTTTCGTGTTATAAATGAATTAGGGCAAATATTTGGTTTGCAAAAGGTTACCTATTCCGGAGGCGTGCATAATTATGCGGTCAGTATTCCTGCGATGGCATCAGGTTGTGTTGTAATTCAAATAGCGGGCCCTTCCGGGAAAGTTTATCTTAAGAAGCTGGTACTACACTGATTTTCAAAACGGTTGGCAGATGGCGCCGGGTTTAAGTTTTTGATTTTCAGGCACTAAAAAAAATGAGAACTATTTTAATAATATGAAAGCAAAAATGAACTCAAAATTTAGTAACTTTAACTGTCTGGGAAAACTAAAAGTAAGTACGAAAAACTGCC
>CAZKPH010000254.1:0-3890 GCA_964554605.1 uncultured Ferruginibacter sp. | reverse complement strand
CTGGCTGATGGAAAATTGCAAATCGATTAAAAATGCAGTTGCATCGGATAATGAAATGTCTGAATTTGCCTATAGCAAAAATGAAAAAGCTCTTGAAGCTTTTAATAAAGGCGCCGGTTATTTAAATGAAAATGAATACAAAAAGGCTCTTCCCTATTTTGAAAAAGCAGTTAGCATAGACCCAACATTTACATTTGCCTGGGACAATGTAGGTGTCTGCAACAGAAACCTGGGTAATTATACCGAAGCGATCGATGCATATAAAAAATCTCTTGCCATAAACCCAAAAGGGAAAACACCTTTGCAAAATATAGCTGTTGTTTACGAATTTACAAAAGCATATGATGATGCACTAAAAGTATATGACTCCATGCATATTATTTACCCGAACGACCCCGAAAGTTATTATGGCGCCGGCAGGATTTATACAATTTTCAAAGTAGATTATGAAAAAGCCTTACAGAATATGTGTAAAGCTTACAACATTTATTCCAAGCTTCATTCACCTTATCGGCAGGATGCACAAAAGAATATGCAATACATTTATATGCAATTAAAGGAGCAGGGAAAAGAAGATGTTTTTATCAGGATATTGAAAGAAAATAATATTGAAATAAAATAAACATGTAAAAGAGCACCCTATTTACATCATGGCCGCAAGAAAGATTTTCAGGCGATGATTATAGTTTATGCCTGGAATTGACAGATATATTTTCTACAGTCCATTCCAAACGTCTTTCAAAATCATATTTTCGTTTGTCACAACTTTGCTTTGTGCAGATCCTGCAACTGAAATCTAAGCAGCCATCTGTATGAATGAAAAGTTCCATTGAATCTCCAAAAGTATCTTTTACCAACCCGGCAAGGGCATCAATCTCCTCATGTGCCTGATTCATATTAAAGTACCAGGGAAGGGTAAGATGGCAATCCAAATGCAATATACTACCATACTTTATAATTCTAAGGTTATGCAAGTCCACCCAATTTTCATTTCTTGAACCATTCAATTTTTCAACCAGCGTATTGATAAGTTCCATATCCGCCTCATCCATAATACCCGCAACAGAAGACCGCACAATCTTATATCCGGTGTATAGAATAAATATGGCAAAAATAATAGCCACAACACTGTCCAGCCACCATATATTAAAGAAGAATATCAATATTAAGCCCACAACAATACCTATAGTTGAAAACGTATCGGTTTGTAAATGCTTCCCACTTGCAACAAGGGCAAGTGAGTTATTCCTGCGGCCGGTTTTTACACAAACAGCACCTGCCACATAGTTAATCAGAGCTGTTACGGATACCAGGATAATACCAGAATCAAGTTGTTGTATTGTATGGGGGTGCCGTAGGTTATTTATAGCCTCGTAAATGATAATTACACCGGCAATTGTAATAAGAGTCCCCTCTACTGCGGCAGATATAAATTCTGCTTTACCATGCCCGTAAGGGTGGTCGGAATCTTTCGGTTTGGCGCTGATATACAAACTATAAACACCAATCAGCCCTGCTACAACATTTACAGTACTTTCCAAAGCATCCGTAAGGATCGATACGGAACCTGTAAGGTACCACGCAACGACTTTAATAATAAACAACAGTATCCCTATACCGGTAATTATTTTCTGTAATCGAAGATTTTGCAAAGTGCTTTCCAAAATAATAATTTGCAACAAATATATACTGATTTTCCAATCCTCTATTATGTTTTGCTTCTTGACTCTTAGCGGCTTTCCCTTACCTTTGCAGCCAAAGTATGGCCAAAATAATGGAACTAAGCAAAAACTTCTTACACACCGACTCCGAATTAAAATGGTACCAACACTGGCAGGATAAGGGATACTTTCAGAGTACTCCTGATAACAGAGAATCTTATACGATTGTCATACCTCCACCCAACGTCACCGGCGTACTCCACATGGGGCATTGCCTGAACAACACAATCCAGGATATACTAATCCGCAAGGCAAGAATGCAGGGCAAAAATGCGTGCTGGGTTCCTGGTACCGATCATGCATCTATCGCTACTGAAGCCAAAGTAGTGGCTATGCTTAGAGAAAAAGGTATCGCTAAATCTTCTATTAGTAGAGAAGAATTTCTAAAATATGCCTGGGAATGGAAAGAAAAATACGGTGGTATTATTTTGCAACAATTAAAAAAATTAGGCTGTAGCCCCGACTGGGCCAGAACATCTTTTACCATGGACAGCAATTATTACAAAAGTGTTATCCATGTATTTGTTGACCTTTATAATAAAGGGCTTATTTACCGGGGTAAGAGAATGGTAAACTGGGATCCGGTAGGCCAAACTGCTTTAAGCGATGAAGAGGTTATCTTTAAAGAAATAGATTCCAAACTTTATTATGTGACATATCCTTTTGCAGATGGAACGCCTGGTGGCATCACCGTTGCTACTACAAGGCCTGAAACTATTCTGGGAGATGTAGCTATATGTGTAAATCCGGCAGATGAAAGATATACAAGCCTTGTTGGGAAACAGGTCGTTGTTCCCATTATCAACAGAAATATCCCCATTATTGCAGATGAATATGTAGAAGCCGGATTTGGTACCGGTGCATTGAAAATAACACCGGCCCATGATAAGAATGATAATATGATTGGTCTGAAATACAATCTTAGGGCAATTGACACACTGGATGCAACAGGTAAATTTAAAATTGAAGAACTAACAGATGATAACCCTTCAGCACAAGTTCTTTCCTATAACGGAACAGACAGATTTGTACTAAGAAAAAAGATTATGGAAGACATAGCTTCTATCGGACTGGTTCAGAAAATAGAAGATTATAAAGGGCAGGTAGGCACAAGTGAAAGAACAGGTGCGGTAATTGAGAACAGGTTGTCACTTCAATGGTTCCTGGATATGAATAAATTCCTGGAAAACAATCCACAGGTATTGCAATCTGTTATGGATGATACAATTCAGTTTCACCCCGCAAAATTGAAGAACACATACCGGCACTGGCTGAATAATATCAAAGACTGGTGCATCAGCCGCCAGTTATGGTGGGGGCAACGGATTCCCGCCTGGTACGATCCTGAAGGAAGATTCGTTGTAGCAGAAAGCCCGGAAAAAGCAGAAGAACTGTTCCGCAACACCTATAATACAGATGCCGTTAATCTTAGCCAGGACGAGGATGTACTGGACACATGGTTTTCCTCCTGGTTATGGCCCATTGAAGTTTTTAAAGGTATCAGCAATCCCGGCAATAAAGATATCAGTTACTATTATCCAACCACAACACTGGTTACCGGCCAGGATATTATCTTCTTTTGGGTAGCGAGAATGATAATGGCAGGCTATGAGTATACAGGATTACCCCCATTCAAAAATGTTTACTTCACCGGAATGGTCAGGGATAACCAGGGTAGGAAAATGAGCAAACAATTAGGTAATTCTCCCGATCTTTTAGCGTTAATTGATAAATACGGGGCAGATGCCGTCAGGTTTGGTATTCTTATTGCCTCGCCCGCTGGGAATGACCTTCTCTTCGACGAAGGTGCACTGGAGCAAGGTCGTAATTTTAACAATAAACTCTGGAATGCACTGAAATTGGTAAAAATGTGGGAAGGCCGCCAAAAGGATATTGATTCGCAAAGCAATAATTTTGCTGTATCCTGGTTTGGCAACAGGCTAAGCCAAGTAAAGAAAGAAGTAGAAGTGCTTTTGAAACAGTTCCGTCTGAGTGAAGCGCTAAAGACAATCTATTCGCTCATTTGGGATGATTTCTGCAGCTGGTACCTGGAATGGGTAAAACCCGGTTTTGAGCAACCGATTGATAGTAATATCTATAATAACACTATCACCTATTTCGAAGAATTAACAGCCTTGCTCCATCCATTTATGCCCTTTATTACGGAAG
>CAZKPH010000253.1:0-3890 GCA_964554605.1 uncultured Ferruginibacter sp. | reverse complement strand
GGCCGGCTTCTTCTTCTGGTAATATGCAATATCATGTTCGGCCAGTTCGCGGAACATCGGCGCATCTTTAATACAGGCATGTTTAATGATTTCTGCAAATCCGTTCTGCCATTCGGCCTGGGGCAGGGTTTTGAGCAGGCCCACATCGAATAAAAGGAAGCTGGGTTGACGGATAATTCCTACCAGGTTTTTATACACGCCTACGTCTACCCCGTTCTTACCTCCAATAGAAGCGTCCACCATTGCCAGGACGGTAGTAGGCACAAACCCAAAGCGGACACCCCTCATATAAACAGAAGCGGCATATCCTGTGATATCCGTAACCACGCCGCCGCCTACTCCAATAATCACACTTTTTCTATCTGCTTCAAGGCGGATTAGTTCTTTCACTATATAATCTACTGTAGCTTGTTGTTTATAAGCCTCCCCGGCTTTGATAACAATGGTTTTCAGCCCGTCAAATTTCTCTTTATGCGCTCCATATACTACTTCGTCTGTAATAAAGAATACATTGGCAAACGGTAACAGTTCCCGTATATATGAAAACGGACCACCGAAATAATAGGCCACTTCCTTACCGGAAAAAATATGTTTTTCTGTTCTCACTAAGAGTTCATGATTTTAGTCTGATGATTAATACTTTCCATATGCAGTGCATCCAGGTATTTTGTAATAAATTCCTGGCTTAGCCCCAGTTTTTCACCCTTTTTGAAAGCCCTTTCCAGGATATCGTTCCAGCGATTGGTTTGCAGGATAGTAATATTATTATCACGCTTGTATTCGCCAATCTTATCAGCCACTTTCATTCGCTGGCTGATAAGCGTCATCAATTCATCATCGATATGGTTAATTTGTTCCCGGAGTTTTGCCAAAGCAGTTATAAATTCCTGTTTATCCGAATCTTCAGAACGCCATTTAAGCGCATTCAGCATCTCAGCCAGTTTTTCAGGAGTAATCTGTTGCTTGGCATCGCTCCATGCATTATCCGGATCACTATGAGTTTCAATAATCAGCCCGCTGAAGTCAAGATCGATGCTCTTTTGCGCAATGCTTTGCAGATCGGTGCGGTTACCGCAAATATGAGAGGGATCGCAGATCATAGGCATACCCGGGAACCTGCGGATCATTTCAATCGGCAGATGCCACATCGGGGCATTCCTGTATTCGGTATTGCCATAATTGGAAAACCCTCTGTGAATAAGCCCCACCTGCTTCACGCCCGCTTTCAGCAACCTTTCTATCCCTCCGCTCCATAATTCCAGGTCAGGATTGATAGGGTTTTTAATCAACACAGGCACATCCGATCCACGCAGGGCATCAGCCACTTCCTGCACACTAAAAGGGTTCACGGTAGTCCTGGCCCCGATCCAAAGCATATCTACGCCAAAATGTAAAGCATCTTCCACATGCTTTCCGGTAGCCACCTCCACTGTAACCGGCAAACCGGTTTGCTTTTTTGCCTGCATCAGCCAGGCAAGCCCTTTGGCGCCAATACCTTCAAACCCACCCGGTTTGGTACGTGGCTTCCAGATACCCGCACGCAATACATCTACTTTGCCGGTATTAGCAAGGCGGGTTGCCGTTTGCAAAACCTGTTCCTCAGTTTCAGCACTGCAAGGCCCACTAATGATCAGCGGGCGTTTTTTCCATTTTTCCTGCATTAATTCTTTCATTGTGTTGATTTGATTTGTATTTGCTTTAAAACTTTTTTTATGTTACCGGCCGAAGTACATATCCCAACATCGTTGTGTCACTCACTTGTACTTTTTCAGCGCTTATCAGCATACACTTCCGGCCATCCTATTTAATAATCCGGCTGATCTTGTTAGCATTCGTCATCAGTTCTACCAGCAACGGAAGGTTTTCCTTCTCCAGGCTGGCTTTGAATTTTCGCAATTGCGATATATGCTCGTTCAATACATCCAGTACATTCTCCCGGTTCTGCATCAGTATCGGAGCCCACATGGCCGGGCTGCTCTTAGCCAACCGTACCGTACTTTCAAAACCGCCCCCAGCCAGTTCAAAAATGGCATCTTCCTCTCTCTCTTTTTCTAATACCGTATTGGCAAGTGCAAAAGAAGTAATGTGGGATATGTGGCTTACATAGGCTGCATGCACATCATGATCTGCCGCATTCATGTAAACGATATTCATTCCAAAACAGCGATAGATATTTTCTACAATAGTTACTGCATCCACATTGCTTATTTCCTTTTCGCAGATCACACAAGCCCTGCCGCTGAAAGCTCCCCTTATAGCCGCTTCCGGGCCGCTATACTCCGTCCCCCACATCGGGTGTGATGCCACAAACCGGCTCCGCATCGGATGATCTTTCAGTGCTTCGCACAATGCATTCTTGGTAGACCCCGCATCCACAACAATTTGTTTTTCCGTAACCAGCCCCATAATTTCTTTCATCACCGGTATTGTAACATCTACGGGTATAGCTACATATATAAGATCACTTTTGCTTACAGCTTCAGCCAAAGGCAGGGCTTCATCAATAAGCCCCAATTCCAATGCCCGCCTGGCACTCGCCGCTGTCCGGCTAACGCCCGTCACTTTCTTGGCAAAGCCTTGCTCTTTCATTGCCAGTGCAAACGACCCGCTTATCAAACCAACACCTACAATGGTAATATTATCAAACATGATTTTTTATTGTCGCTATTCAATGAATAATATTTCTACTTTTATTTATCATTTTCTGTTCCTGATCCTGTTTATAGCCTCTTCAAAAACAGCTTCAGCAGCACAAAGGCTGATACGTATATAATTATTGCCTGCATTGCCGAATATCCCCCCGGGTGTAATAAATACATTGGCTGAATGCAAAATACGGTCACTCAATTCGAACCCATCTTTATATTGTAGCGGTATGGAAGCCCAGACGAACAATCCGGCTTGTTTTTCATCAAAACTGCAGTTCAACAAGCGTAATAAATCAAACACTTTTTTTCTCCTCGAAGCATAAGTTGCATTAAGTTTGTCATACCAGTCCTGCCCTAATTGCAAGGCTTTGGCGGCAGCAAGCTGCATAGGCAGAAACATCCCACTATCCATATTACTCTTAAAACGCATTACCTGGTCTACCTTTTCTTTATCACCAAGCAACATACCGATACGCCAGCCAGCCATATTATGGCTTTTGCTAAAAGAATTCAGTTCAATGGCCACATCCCTGGCACCTTCCACACTCAACAAGCTAAGCGGCTTATCATTTAATATAAAACTATAAGGATTATCATGGCATAAAAGAATATTGTTCTTTTTTGCGAAAGCTATCAATTGCGTGAAGAACTCAAAAGTTGGCAATTGGCCAGTCGGCATATGCGGATAATTAACGAACATTAGTATATTCTGTCCACCGTTTCCTTCCTTTACAGGCAGGCTTTTGTGAACTCTGATAATCTGCTGTAATTCCAGAAAATCAGGAAACCAGTCGTTCTTCTTTTCCAAAGTATAATCTACGCAAATGCCTCCGGCAAGCTTAGCGGCACTCCTGTAAGTAGGATATCCCGGGTTAGGTATCAATACAAGATCTCCTTCATTTATATATGTCATACAAATATGCATGATCCCCTCTTTACTACCTATCAATGGCAATATTTCGGAATCCGGGTTCAGATCTACCTCGTACCATTTCTTATACCATTCAGCAATTGCATTGCGCAAAACGGGGCTACCCTTATAACTCTGGTAAGCATGTTGATTCGGTTTCAGGGCTTCAGCCTGCAATGTAGCAATCACATCGGGATGAGGCGGCATATCGGGGCTGCCGATTCCCAGGTTGATTACCTGCCTGCCTTGTTTATTCAGTTCGTCTATTTCCCTTAACTTCTGAGAAAAGTAGTATTCACCGATACCCTCTAATCTTTTGGCTGTTTTCATTA
>CAZKPH010000252.1:0-3891 GCA_964554605.1 uncultured Ferruginibacter sp. | reverse complement strand
TGGATATTTCGCCTTCGGCAAACCTTTCGATTACACATTAGCTTTATTCTACACATCAAATACGTGCCAATTGATTCTTAACTGTCACAAAGAAAGGTTTCTACTTACAATACCTCCGGGTGTCAGAATGAAAAACTAATTGCCACAATAGAGTTATATAACGCAAAAAACGCTTTGCAAATAATCAATCACTATTTTAAATCCTAAGAAAATTTTTTGCATTCTTTATATTCTGATTTATATTTAACAAGGTTGTGTGTCATGAAAACACAAACAATCCTCTCTTTGATTATTCTGACATTTTTATTTTATTCGCAACCAGTCAAAACATCCCCAGACAGGTGGGCATGTTTTATTTTGCGAGGCTAAAATTTGTACAATAAAAAAAGAAGCCGCTCTTTTTACAGCAAAATTGACTAAAACCGTTACTATGTTTCCCATAATACTGTCCGTACTGTTTTTTGTGCTGATAACAGGATATTATTTAGATCAAAAACAGAAGTTCCGCCGCCGGGAAAGAAAAAGACGATTACAGGAGATACAGGAAAAAATGATGAATGATTTACATAATTAATTGGCCTACGGCAATCTGGTAAGTGTATATCTTCCCACCTGGAAATCCACTGTTATCTTATAGTTTCCTGTTGTTGCCGGGGATTTCAGGTCCGACCCTTCTTTAACAAAAATATCTCCATCAGGGCTATTAGAATTATTAGCACTCCCCATCCCGCCATATTTATCATTCCAATTGCCATATACAGGTACAAGTAGATATGATTCTCCGCCTTTAAGATATATTGAAGCTATCTCATAAAGCGATGAATTCTTTTGCACAAATTTCTGAGCCGGTAAAGAGGCATCCCCAGTACCCATCCATCCGCCAGGTGTGGCACTCCCTGTAATGAACAATTCTCCGTTTACCGGTAAAATGATCTTAGGGGATGAGAAATTAAATGTAAAATACCCTGTAACAAAATTCACATAGACATTATAAAAACCGCTTACCGAAGGGCCTGCTATATTTTCACCTAAAAGAGCAAACCTGTCGGAATAAATGTTATTGGCATTTGCAACACCCGGGAAGCCATATTTCACAGACCAACTTCCATAAACGGGTACAAAGAGTAAAGACTTGCCACCGACAAGGTAAATATTTCTGATCTCGAATACTCCCGGAACTGACTGTACAAATTGCTGGGCAGCAACAACAGAATCGCCATTTGCCATCCAGCCGGCAGTAGTAGCGTCACCTGTTACAAACAACTTTCCGGAAGGAGGCCATGATACCGAATATCCTTTGGGAGATACTGGCTTAACGGTAAGGCTGTAACCGGATTTTACTTTCAATGCAGCACCGGTATTTACTGAAACACTTGCTGCCCGGGCCGGGCTTTTTATTACAGGAAAAACAGGTACCCCGGTATTTAGTTTTACATGAGCATTCGAATCGGGGGTATTGCCACAACTCCAGTTATCCGGGCGCTCCCATAAAGAATCTACCGAACCTGTCCACTCGGTAACCGTTTCGAGGCAATTACTATTCATAACAGTATTCCGGATAACATAATTAGGTTGTGGTCCGAATCCATTATACAGATATACTCCAATGTGATTTACATTATGGCAATAACTCATTATTGTACCTGACCATCCGGAATTTGAAATGGAATAAACCGATCCGCAGGTTGTACATGAAGACGTTGCTTCCATTTCAGCGCAATTATCAATAGCTCCACATGTACCATTGGGTCCGGTATTCCATCCGCACCAATGCGTATGCGGAGACCCCAGGTTATGCCCGATTTCATGTGTAATTGCATTCACGTCCCATGACCAGGCAGGAAGTTGTTCATAAAACCCGAAAACGGATGTATACCCGTAATTATGCCATCGGTTGCATAAATTATTTTCTATGAGATAAGCAAGCCCTCCATTATTTTCGCGGCCGCCTGCTATCAGGTGTGCAAGGTCTCCTTTAAAATTATCTCCCTGTGCGTTCCAACGGTTTTTGAAATCTTCGAGAGCCTCGCCGGATTTTGCATTTCTGTATGGATCAGGAGATGTCCATACATACGACTCTGCCAGTTCTACCTGTATACCTTCATTTGCAAATAGTGCTGCTACTATATTAAAAAGCCCCGTAATATAGTTCTGTACAGCTCCCAGATCGCTATTAAAATTGTATCGATACAGTCCGTAATTTGCTTCCCAGTACAGACGTACTTTCCTGCATAACAATCCCATTCCCTGGAAGTTGGTTGCGCCCACAGCAGGCCGTTGGTACAAACGAGTTTTAGGGTCATGATCAAAAGCACATACAAAGCCGTTTGGTATAGGCAATTGGTTGCTGTTGTATATTACATATTGTTCCGTTCCAGGCCTTTTCCCTACTATATAATTGCCATTCTTATCTGCAAACATCATCATTACACTGCCATCTCCGAAAACACTTACTGCTGCAATGGAATTGCTATCTCCTTTCACGCAACCTCTGTAATGCAGCCCCTGTTCTGTTGAAACTTTAATCCGCCGGGCAGCTTGATCTATGGTACCAAACTCGAAATCGGCATCCGAGTTGACAGGCTGTGCATAAAGCTCCAATGTATACATGCCTCCATTCAGCGCCGGAATAGATAATTCTATTGCAGGTGGTTTATTAATGTAGGCATTAAGAACGGCTTGCTTATTGACAAATAGAGTTCTTCCCCGGGTATAAACTTTTTGCTGCACTGGCCTGGCAGGCAAATCGGCATAGCTGAACCAGTTTTGTAATTTTCTGAAAGTAGTATGCTGCCTGTATAATTCTAGTTTCCCCGATAAAAATGAAGGGTGTGTATTTTGTGCCGATACCATCACACTGAGAAGGCAGGCAAGCAGGGATAAGGCTATTTTTTTCATAGATCCGTAAGATGAATTAAATTAACTAAAAATGCGATGCATAACAAATTTTTTTAAAAACAGATGAATAGTATGATATATACGACAATATTTATCAACCGCTTACAAGAAAAGCTGCCAGGAGGTATGCCGTACAAGTGTGCGACGCAACGATGCTGCTATGGAATACCGCCGCCCGTGCCATAATAACTAAAGAAACGCATGGGGAGTGATCTGTTGAAATGCGCTTGAGAACTGAAAAAAACGGCATTTTTAGCCTATGAATCGTATTATTTGTCGTAGTTTTGCCGTCCCGTTTAAAAAACCCGGGATTAATTTATGTCATTTAGTATTTTCAAACAATTAAACGCAGATGCACAGGAAGGTTCGGCTGCACAGGATGCACCTGAAACTGCTGCGGTAACAAATGTACCTGTGGAAACGCCGTCTCCCGTTGAGGAAGCTGCCCCTACTGCTCATGATGATTTTGACTGGAGCGTAGACAAACGTAACGTATCGAGCTATTCGAAAGATGAAAAAGCTAAGTACGATGCGGTATATGACGGTACTTTTAAACAGATCAATGATGGCGAAATGGTTCAGGCCACTATTGAGGCGATCACTAAAACGGATGCTGTTGTTAACATTGGCTTTAAGAGTGACGGGCTGATTTCCCTGAACGAATTCAGGGATGTTCAGGGCGGCATTAAAGTGGGTGATGTGATAGAGGTAATGGTTGTGGAAAAAGAAGACAGAAGCGGAAACCTGCACCTGAGCCGTAAACAGGCCCGTACCAGCCGTGCCTGGGAAAAGATTGTGGAACTGCACAAGACCGGCGAAATTGTTACCGGTTTGGTTACCAGCAAAACTAAAGGCGGGCTTATTGTGGATGTATTTGGTATGGAAACTTTCTTACCTGGTTCGCAAATTGATGTTAAACCTGTTACCGACTACGACCAGTTTGTGGGTAAAACTATGGAATTCAAAGTGGTTAAGATCAACGAGACCATTAAG
>CAZKPH010000251.1:0-3898 GCA_964554605.1 uncultured Ferruginibacter sp. | reverse complement strand
TTACAACCGGTGGCACAGGCCTGAGCCCGGCAGATGTAACGGTGGAAGCAGTAGCATCAGTTATTGAAAAGCGTGCTGATGGAGTAGCTGAGGCGATGCGCAACTATGGGCAAATGCGTACTCCTTTTGCTATGATGAGTAATATGATTGCCGGTACGATATCTCAGACACTTGTATTGACGCTGCCGGGTAGTGAGAGTGGTGCCAGGGAAAGTTTGGAGGCGATACTGCCTGCGATATTTCATGCAAGAAAGATGCTGTTGGGCGGAGGCCATGACCTTGCCATAGAGGGATGATTTTTTCAGGAATTAGATGAGATAAGTACTAATGTTGAACGGAGCGTCGCCACAGAAGCAATACCAGGGCGATACTGCCGGTAACCAAAAATATATGATCAGTTTACAGGAAGCGAAACAAATAGTAATGGAAAACGCTGTTGCGATGAAGCAGGAGTATGTACCTGTTTCTGCGGCAACAGGAAGGGTTATGCAACAGACGGTTGTGGCGGACAGGGATTACCCGCCTTTTAACCGTTCCACAATGGATGGTTTTGCATTTCGGTTTGAGGATTGGCGAAAAGGAGTGCGAAACTTCCGTATTGTGGAAACAATATATGCAGGTAACGGCAATGTACGAACGATTTTGCCGGGTGATTGTTATCGGATAATGACCGGGGCTGCTGTCCCGGCGGATGCGGACGTAGTTGTGAAAATTGAAGAGGCATCTGTTTCGGGCGGTTTTGTCCAGATGCTTACTGAAAGTGTAAAGCCCTTTCAGCATATAGCGTTGAAGGGTGAAGATATTACATCGGGTACTTTGGTTACGCCGGGGAATCTTGTTTGTAATCCGGGTGTGGTGGGGGTGCTTGCTGCCCTGGGTTATACGGATATCCTGGTATCCTGCCGCCCTGTAGTATCCATAATTACTACAGGAAATGAGGTTGTGCCTTACCATTCCCGGCCTTCTGCTTTTCAGATAAGGAATTCGAATGCTGCCGTATTGAATAGTATATTGAATACTTATGGGATATGCCCGAAGGATGTACAGCATATAGGCGATGATAAAGAGGCAATAAAAAAAGCAATTGCCACTAACCTGTCGGTGGATATTCTTATAGTAAACGGAGGTGTATCTGCCGGTGATGCGGATTATGTGCCACAGGTGATGGATGAACTGCGTGTAGGAAAACTGTTTCATAAAGTGGCGATTAAACCCGGAAAACCTTTGTGGGTGGGGCGTGCACGGGAGGGAGCAATGGTTTTTGCATTACCTGGGAACCCTTTTTCCTGTATCGTTACCGGAAAAATTTTTATTGAGCCCTATATCCTTTCCTGTATGGGGATGGGATATTCGGAAAAATTAAGATTCCCTATTTCTGCTGAGCGTGAGAATAAGAGCAGACTGGATGAGTTTTTCCCTGTTGTGCTGGATACCGGGAAGATGCACCTGCAGGTAATTCCTTTCAATACTTCCGGCGATATTACTGCAGCATTGAAGGCAAGTGGCATTGCACATCAAAGCGCTGGTACCCCTCTTCTGGGAGCGGGTACATGGGTGGATTATTATCCTTTTCACCAGAAATAAATTCCTGATGAATGAATTATTGATCATAGTTTTTCTTTTTGTTGTAGCGTTTTTGTATGCTTCGGTAGGGCATGGGGGTGCCAGCGGGTATATAGCGGTATTAACTTTTTTCAACATTGCGATGCCGGTATATAAACCGGTTGTATTGACGCTGAATATTATTATTGCTTCGATTGCTTTTATACAGTTTTACCGTGCTGGTTTTTTCAAATGGCGGATTGCATGGCCATTCCTGGTAACGTCTGTGATAGCTGCGTATCTTGGATCCGGGTTTATTACTTCTGAGCATATTTATAAGCTTATACTTGGTATTGCTTTGTTGTTCCCGGCATTGCGGCTTATGTTTTCCGGCAGCTCTGCTATTAAAAAAGGTATTGGTTTTTCATTGCCTGTAGCTATGCTGATAGGAGCAGTGATTGGTTTTGTTGCCGGTTTTTTGAATATCGGCGGGGGTATTTTTTTAAGTCCGGTATTGATTCTGCTTGGATGGGCAAACACGAAAGAATCTGCATCAGTGGCAGCATTATTCATTGTATGCAATTCTCTTGCCGGGCTTGGTTCATTGGGGAGCAATGCTATTCATTTTTCATACCCGGCCGTATATTGGTTGCTATCTGCCGTAGCAGGCGGGTTGCTCGGATCGTACCTGGGAAGTAATGTTTTTAAACAACAAACTGTAAAGGCAATCCTTTCCGTTGTGTTATTTATTGCAGCGGCAAAACTGATTTTTTCATGATATTTTCAGCACAAGATATATATGGAAGACAATTTAGGACATTACGGGTCAGCTTGCTGAGCAAATGTAATCTGAGCTGTACGTATTGCACAATGGGAGATAATGAAGTAAAGGAAAATAATCATCATGTACATGCGGAAAATGCGGATAGCCTGCTGTCGACCATAAACAGGTTGCACAATATTTTGTCTTTGAAGGTAATAAGGCTAACCGGAGGGGAACCTTTATTATATCACGATCTTTTGCCGGTTATAAATGGGATTAAGAAAATGGGTATCCCGGAAATAAAAATTACTACCAATGGGTTCTTACTGGACAGGTATGCCGGAGCCATGAAAGAAGCCGGACTGCAATCGGTAAATGTATCGTTGGATGCCCTGGATGAAAATGTTTTTTTTCTTGTAGCAAAGCGAAACCATGTGGACAGGGTATTACATGGCATAGAAGCGGCATTGGCAGCGGGGCTGCAGGTGAAGATCAATTCTGTTGTAATGAAAGGTATCAATGATAGCCAGATATTGCCTTTGGCTTCATACGCATTTGAAAAAAAGATAACTATACGTTTTCTGGAGCTTATGGCTATGGGCTATCTTCATAATCACAGTTCCAGGCATCTGTTAGGGCAGGAGGAGATACTTCGGGTATTGTCATCTGCCTACGCTTTTGAGAAAATGGAAAGGCAGGTATCTTCGACAGCTAATTACTGGCGGACAACGGCTGGAAATATTTTCGGGATTATAGCGAATGAAAGTGAACCCTTTTGCAGGGATTGCGACAGGCTCCGGTTGGACAGTAACGGTAATATATACGGATGCCTGAGCAATAATCATCCCTTACAGATAAAAGACATTACGGATGGTGAAACATTAATTCGTAAATTGCAGGAAGCCATGCAGCAAAAACAGCAGTTGAAATTTACAGGAAGCGAATTAAGTATGTTGCATATAGGAGGCTGATGCCTTCGGATTTTTTAGATTAGAAATATCTCAGGTAAAACATTTAGCCGACAAAATATGAAAATAGTAGTTTATGCCGTATTGAAAGACTTTTTTGATAAGGAATTCTGTATGGATACAGAGGAAAAGCTCACAGTAGCAGGGCTTCGGCAGATATTGGCAGCAAAAGAACCTGCAGCAAAGGATATCCTGCAATTATGCCGGTTTGCTATTGATGACACTTTTATTGATAACCAGGTAGAAATACAACCAGATGACATTATCCACATTATCCCACCCAGCAGCGGAGGCTAAATGGCTGCATATTTCCGGACAGCCTATAAATGTTGCTGGTTTGGTTTCAGGCGCCCATCATCCGGCAGCAGGAGCTGTGGTAATTTTCAGCGGGGAAACAAGGGAAATAAACAGAGGGAAAGAGGTATTGTATCTTACCTATGAGGCGAATGAATCGCTTGCTGAGAAGATGATTGCGGAGATATTGGAATTTGCTAAGAAAAAATGGGGGCTTTCAGTGGCCTTTGCGCAGCATCGTATTGGGCGTGTCGATATAAGTGAATGCGCTGTGATAGTGATAACAGCATCGGCTCACCGATCTGAAGCATATACTGCGAATAGTTTTATT
>CAZKPH010000250.1:0-3908 GCA_964554605.1 uncultured Ferruginibacter sp. | reverse complement strand
AATAGTAAACCCAATGGTTTTTTCGGTATCCATGGAGTTGAAAACTCCTGCAACGTTGCCAACGCTTTACAAGAAATGATGTGTATGTCGGCAGGATATGTCATTCGGCTGTTCAAAGGATTGCCACAACACGGCGATGCGAGATTTTATAACCTACGTATGTGGGGTGCGTTTCTTGTTTCGGCTGAAAGAAAAAACAAACAGGTGAAACAGGTGAGAATTTTTAGCGAAAAAGGCAAAAAGTGTATATTGGAAAATCCATGGCCTACTAAAAAAATAGCTGTTTACGAAGCCGGTAAACCGATACCGGTTACTGTCAGGGAAAATCAAATACTATTTGCAACCAAAGCTAATAAGTCATATCGCATTTTTCCTCAAATTAAATGACCATGAACGGCTATCAATATGGGCCATTTACGCTAAAGGGCAATTTTGCATTTGCAGTCGGATTACAGGAGAGGCTGCCGTAAAGTTATGCCTACTTTATTGAGTTGTTTCCGGCTGTACCGGCTCCCCGGCAGGACTTTTTGTTCGGCTGAAAAAGGTGGCATAGTCATTTTGAAATTATCATTTGACGAATGGAAAGTACTAAACAAAAAGGCCAAAGAAGGTGGCTGCAACTACGCAGCCAATCGGACAGAGTGATTCAACTCCAAGATAGGATTTGACCGTTACTTAATGAATAAATCATATAAAATGAAACTAACATTGAGTCTCTTACTTATACTTTGGGGCATAACCGACAGTATACAAGCCCGGCAAAAGGATGCTGGTCAAACCGTATTGCTAAGTCGTTTTGGCGCTAAAGCCGACAGTTACGAAAATGCCGAGCCGGCACTGGCGAAAGCTCTTGGCCATTGCCGCAAACTTCCTAACGCCACACCTGTATTGCCCGGCGGGCGCCTTGATCTGTGGCCCGACGGTGCCTATAAACAGGAACTTTATATCTCTAACAGCACCGAAAACGATACCTTGTCGAAGGTCAAAAACATCGCTTTTTTACTGAAAGGATTCAAAAATCTGACTATTGAAGGCAACGGCACGCTAATCGTTCTACATGGGAAAATGGTTTCGTTTGCTCTCATCAAAAGTAGCAAAATCACCATTCGCAATCTTTCGTTTGATTATGAACGGCCCACCGTGAGCGAGTTGACCATTACCTCAGTATCACCCAACAAGGTGGAGGCGCAACTGCATCACGACTCTCGCTATTTTATTCAAAACGGCACGATCGGATTTTACGGGGAGGGCTGGAAAAGCAAAAAGCATCACACAATCGTGTTCAATGGTATCAACCGCTCACATGGAAAGTGCAGTGCTAAATACGGATATTGAGGAATGTGAATTTAAATAGCAATAGGAAGAAATAATTTTTCTACTTTAAGAATGATATTTTTCAACCCCATTCAAATTACTACGATGATTTCAGGCAATAATTAGCGTGAATAAAATAAGGTTTTCCAAAAAAAATGGAAACTGAGTAGTACATAATTCATTTATTAACGTCTATAGATTGTTATCAAGTATTAATTCAACACTCTACGCATGTACAAACTATTGACAGCCTTTTTAATGATTGTTTGCATTTCCGGATGTTCAAAAACAAAGCTACTGACTCAGCAGGCCACAAAGGTGGATATGAACATAGAAGCCACTGAATTTATTGCAGATAAATCTACTTTTAAAGAAGGGGAAAAAATTAGTATATCAGGTAAACTCCATAACCAGCTTAACAATAAAGCAGTGTTACGGTCGCTGAAGCTAAAGATTCGTAATCTTTCCAGAGGGAGCAGTTTTTTTTCCGAGATACCCATCGGCGAAGAGGTTTCTATTGCGGGGGGTGGAGAATATGTAATCGACAGTCCAGATATTTGGCAGGTGCCAGCAGATGCAGAAAAAGATGCTTACGGCATCTACCTTTCTTTCAAAGATACTTTAGGACAGGATACATACATTTATCTGACATTTTTTCGGGTTGTGGACGACAAGAAGTTGTCGGTATATAAGATCGACAGGGACAATTGGAACGGTGTTTATATTTTTAAACTGGACGGTGGCATGAGCGCAGAATATGCTGTTGAAAAATCCCTGGAAAATCTTGGAAGAGGCATTGCGCAATCATGGGATGTAAATGCACCAGGTTCCGGGCCAAACCCTGTATATGCTACTCCGGAATTCCTGGTAAATTCTATTGCGCAGACAGTGAATAATTATAATAACTATCTTGGATCTGCCACTCCATTGGAATCTGTGATTATTTCCACTGGCATACCATCTATACCCAATATATCCAATACGTTAAAAGCTCCCGTATTGCCGTTACATTTTCTTGTAAGTTCAAATACGGAAAAAGAAATCCAGTCGGTGTTGGATTATTCTAATCTGAATGGAGTAAAATGCTATGCAACATTGGGGTATGATTTATCCGTGCCTACTGCAGTATGTTGGGTAAAACTACTCGATCTGCCACCAGCATATCTTTCATTCATTAGAGAGCATCAGGTAAAAAAGGTTTATATAATCGGGTCAACAGGAACAACCGGAGGCGAAACAAGGGCACGTCAGGTAATTAATAAAAGCCCTGGTAGATATCAATCGGGCAGTATTTATATTCTTTACGCCGGTAATACGGCTGATGATGTGGCAACAATGCGGGATAAGATCAGGGATTATGATGAACTTACATTGGATAATTATAATAATATTTCAGATTGGGAAAGCGGGATTATTAGTGAGCAGGTTAGTAATATAAGCCATGCATTAAAAATTGAGGCACAGTGTAAAGCATATTCCGTAACGGCAGAAAATCTTGTGAATCTTTATGATTTAGGTACAGATGTAACATTAGCTTATTTTAAGAAGAATAATATACAAGTAAAGGGGGTAACGATTAACCCTTACCTGCTTTCACATCCTGTTTATGAAGCCCGTAATGGATTTGTACCTTATAATTATTGGCAATTGAGTTCTGCTCAATCTACTGTAGGCGCAATTACGAATCGTGTAAAGAATGCTGTGTTAAGCTATTTCCCGCAAACTAACTTTAATAATCTTTCAATATGGGTTAATAGTAGTAATAATTTTGGCGCTGCCACGGCAGCTCAAAATCTAATAACTGCCTTGAAACAGAATGGCTATACTAATATTCGTACAAATGACTACACCCAGGACGAAGTATGGAATCCATCCAATGGGATGGATGCACCCTGTGAAAAGATTGCAAATGATATTCTTTCGGACAATGGATACTTCGATTGGAATCAGCGGCAATCTCCTCTTACTACTGAAGAATTCTCGGATGTTATAGGGAAAATTCCCGGAGTAATATTTTCAGCAGAGTGAGTGAGATACATATGACCAAAATATTCATCACAACTATTGTTCAACAAAGCAAGCGAAATAAAGAAAATGATTATGCAACAGGTTGCAAATTCAATGATCTCTTACGAGAAAATACCACTGGGAGTATATACAACATCCGATGAAGCTTCTGCCGCTGTTGCTGCGGAGATAGCCGAACTGATAAGGGCCAAACAATCAGCAGGCAAATATGCCGTATTGGGGCTGGCAACAGGTTCTACACCAAAGAAAGTTTATAAGGAACTGGTCAGGATGCACAAAGATGAAGGATTAAGTTTCAGAAATGTAATTGCCTTCAATTTGGATGAATATTATGGACTACACCGGGATTCTTCACAAAGTTACAGGTCGTTTATGCGGCAGAACCTTTTTGATCTGGTGGATATCTTACCTGAGAACTGCCATATACCGGATGGTGATACCGTTGCTAAAGATATACATGCGCATTGCGAGGAATATGAAAACAGGATTGAATTGGCAGGCGGCATCGATTTTCAATTGTTAGGAATAGGAAGAAACGGGCATATCGGTTTCAATGAGCCAGGGTC
>CAZKPH010000249.1:0-3929 GCA_964554605.1 uncultured Ferruginibacter sp. | reverse complement strand
ATTGGGCAATGAAGGAATTTAACTGTATTGAACCCAGCATCGAGCCGACAGCCACAGGGCATATTGTAGAACAGATCAATATGATAGAGTCTATTATTGCAGCCGGATATGCATATGAGGTCAACGGTTCTGTATATTTTGATGTAAAAAAATACGCGGAAAAATATGATTATGGGAAATTGAGCGGCCGGGTACTGGACGATTTATTAGAAACAACCCGGGAACTCGATAGCCAGGAAGAAAAAAGGGACAAAGCGGATTTTGCTTTGTGGAAAGCCGCATCACCCGAACATATCATGCGCTGGAAAAGCCCATGGGGAGAAGGATTCCCGGGATGGCATATAGAGTGTTCGGCCATGGCAACCAAATATTTGGGAGTACAATTTGATATTCATGGAGGAGGTATGGACCTTCAATTCCCACATCATGAAAGCGAAATAGCACAAAGCACTATCTGTAATCATCATGCACCGGTGAAATACTGGATGCACAATAATATGATTACTATCAATGGAAAAAAAATGGGGAAGAGCTATAACAATGTGATCAAGCTTACGGAAATGTTTTCCGGCAACCACCCATTGCTTTCGCAGGCTTTTAGCCCCATGACCATACGTTTTTTCATTTTGCAAAGCCATTATCGTAGTACGCTGGATTTCAGCAGCACGGCGCTGGAAGCCTCTGAAAAAGCCTTCAAACGGCTTTGGGATGCCTACGAAAATTTGATGAACCTTAATATCGGGGGCACTACAGAGGCATCTGACACAGAATTGGATGCGAGGCTTACCAAACAGGTTAATGAATTTGACGGATTTATGGACGACGATTTCAGTACAGCCAAGGTACTGGCGGCTATGTTTGAGATTGCTCCGGTAATTAATTCCCTGAAAGACGGAATCCTTGCGGAAAATGCTATTTCGGCTGCAACAATTATTTTACTGCAACAAAAATTTAGCCTTTATCTGAAAGATATTTTCGGACTAAAAGGAGATGCTGCCGCTGCCAACCAAACGCTGAGCGGTGTGATGCAATTGCTGATAGATATCCGCCAGGAAGCGAAACAAAAAAAGGATTATGCAACTTCTGATAAAATAAGAACCCAGTTAGCTTCATTGGGGATCCTTCTTAAAGATGAAAAGGGCGGGGGAGTAAGCTGGAATATTCAATAATCTTACTGTATGGAACATCTGGCACACCTATCAGCAGATAGAAAATTGAAAAAAATAATTGATTTGCAAAAACCAGCTGTAATACGAAAACAAAAAAATATCTGCCTGCATCTGTGCCTTTCGATTATGAGCCAACAACTTAGCACTCGTGTAGCCCGTGTTTTTCAGCAACGATTCCTGGCCCTTTATGGTAGAAAAAAGCCAACCCCCCGGCAAATAGCCAATACATCATTTGAACAATTAAGGAATATAGGGCTTAGCAATGCAAAAGCTTCTTATATTCTGAATGTTGCCCGTTTTTTTATCCAGGAAAAAATTTCGGATAGGGCATTATTTAAAATGAGCAACGAGGAAATAACCGAGTGCCTTACAAAAATAAAAGGCGTAGGTAAATGGACAACAGAAATGATCCTTATGTTTTCTCTGGGGAGAGAAGATGTATTTGCCATGGATGATCTTGGCTTACAGCAGGCAATAATAAAAATTTATAATATCCGCGGAACCGATAAAAAGGAAATACGGAAAAAAATACAAAAAATATCCAATCGTTGGATCCCATACCGAACGTATGCCTGCTTATATTTATGGGGCTGGAAAGATAATCTGCCTAAAACCTGATATATTCAATAATTGTTTCCAAAAATTGCCGGTCTGTTTCGTCGAAAAAATTCAAATACTCACTATCGATATCCAATACGCCAACAACCGTACCGTTGCGAATAACCGGGATAACAATCTCAGAACGAGAGAGGCTGCTGCAAGCAATATGTCCGGGGAATTTTTCTATATCCGGAACAATTACAGCTACCGCATTGGCCCAACAAGTTCCACAAACACCATTTCCATAACGTATACGCGTACATGCAACAGGGCCTTGAAAGGGGCCAAGTACCAGTTCGTTGTTTTTGACAAGATAAAAGCCTACCCACAACCAACCAAACTGTTGTTTCAGCGCTGCACATGTATTGGCAAGTGCAGCGATAAGGTCAGCCTCTTCACCAATGAGTGCTTGTAATTGTGGTAACAATGACTGGTATTGCTCTTCTTTGGTTCCTTCGGAAATATGTAAATCTTCAGGCATATTGCAAAGTTAGCCCGAACAGGTCATTTATAACCATCCGTAAGGGTTTTCATAAAAGCAACAATATCTTTTTCATCTTGTGCAGTTAAATTCAGGTTGCCCAATTCTGTCTTGTTTACGGTTAATGGGATCTCTGCGGGAGGAAAAGATTCCACATCTCTCTTATTATAAAAATGCACGACTTCTTCCAGTGTATTGTATATACCATTATGAAAATAAGGAGCAGTAAGGGCTACATTTCTCAAGGTGGGGACACGGAAACTGCCATCCAGGCCGTTATTATTTAACGTTTTGCCAAGCCCGGCATCAATAGCGGAAGCCCCGTCGGGATTAAATGTTAAAGGAATAAAATAAAAAGGGTTGGTTGGGTTTTTTGGTACGCCGATATTATCATAAGTAAAATCTGTGAATAATATTTTTCCACTGGCATCATCGGGAGTTGTTAAATGGCAACTGGCGCATTTACCTTTATTGTCGTCATTAAATAGCTGCATGCCTCTCTGTTCCTGCTCAGTAAGGGAGGCTTGCCCTTTCAGGAAAAAATCGAATTTGGAAGAAAAAGAGTTTAACTCTGGTGTCCTTTCAAACGAAGCGATGGCTTCTGCGATATTGTCAAAAGCTCTTTTGTTGTCCGTTATCTCTCCAAAAACCTGTTTATAAAGCGGGTAGTAAGAGGCTCCCCGGATTTTGGCAATTACCATATCCACGCCGGTATTATTCATTTCAAGCCTGTTCAAAAAAGGTTTTTGCGCCTGTTCTTCCAAAGAGTTTACCCGCCCGTCCAAAAACAAACCGCCTATATAAACATCATCTGTTTCGTTATAAGAAAGGGGTGGTATAAACATTGAGTAAGTAATTCCCGGTGCATTCCTGTTTCCGAAAAGCCCGGCCACAGCACCTTCTGAAACAGGACTGTGGACCTGATCGCTAAAAGCTGTTTGCGGATTGTGGCAACTTGAACAAGACTGGCCAGCAGGATTGGAAAGATTCTTATCAAAGAAAATTTGTTTTCCCAGCGCTGTTTTGTCTGTATAAACCACTGTGATTATATTTCTGTCTTTCTGGCATGAAGAAATACTAAATACAATACCGGAAACGACAAATAGAATTGTACCGGCTATCCAAATTTTTTTCATTTGCATAAAATATGTTTTCGGGTCATTTAAAATTTAGCGGTAAAACCTATATAAAAACTTCTCCCGACTGCAGGGATAATCCCTGGTCCGGGATATTCGTCCGTTCTTCTGGTAAAATAACTTTCGCCGGCAATATTATTGATGCCCGCTTTAATTGTATAATTTTTAATCTTGCAGGTAGCGCTGATATCCATAACACTGTAAGAAGGGATATATCCTGCTACGGGGTCTTCGCTGCTAACAGCGTTGCTGGCATCACCGTAAGCATCTCCTGTACTGTTCAACTGAAATGTAGCAGAAAGGAGCGGAGATGAAAAAACAACCCCGACCCTATTAATGATCTTGGATGCAGCCTCAACACGTTTGCCTTTGAATTCTCCGGAAGTGTATTGAGCATCGGTATACGCAAAGGAATTAAACAGGCTGAGACCCAATCTTTTTTGCGGGTTCAGGAATTTCAACAAATTAAATTCCATATAACTTTCTATGCCTTTGTGATTACTATTAGCCACATTAGTTCTAAGCGTGTAATCATTTCCCGTA
>CAZKPH010000248.1:0-3932 GCA_964554605.1 uncultured Ferruginibacter sp. | reverse complement strand
AGCCAAATTCTTTTTCAGAGCCTGCATTTCTTCCTTATAACCGGAATTAGCATTTTCCAGTTGGCTTACAGTACTATCTAAGTTGTTGATAGTGTTTTTCATTTGTCGGAATGAATTGGCAATTTCCCCAAGGTTAGTTGCAAGTTCATGCATATTTGAACCGAGGCTCACAGCACTTTGGTTGGCAGTTACAGCAGAGACAGAACCATCTTCTCCATTTTCTTTCACTAGTTCCGGAAAAACCCTCTCCCAGGATAATTCTTTTTGTTTCTTACTAAACAGGAATGCAGATACCAAAAACACAAGTATTTCAACCACTAAACCTGTTATGAAAATATAATCCGCATATGTAGTATCTAATACTTTAAATAGGGCCCCCAGGAGAACAATTGCAGCACCAAAGGAATAAAACAGATTAAAAAAATCGAAGTTTCTAATTTTCATTTGGAAAAGGTTGTGTTAAAAATTAGTTATTTTAGTTACAAATATAATCTTCCTGTGGCAATTTCCAATTTATTTTTGCGGCACTCTCTTTTCAAAATAGTTGCTGCATAAATAATTATCTGAATTTTTTGCAAAACCCCACCTTACACTTCTACAAAAAATTAAAATACTTATACTTTTTACCTGCATTCATATTTATTTTTTTTGCCTATAAATATAATCGATAATATATTGATATATTAAAATATGTATTAATGACAGATAATATCAAAATTATAAATATTGATATTTAATAATAAAATTCAACCCAAAATCATTGAAATATTTCCCTGTCACAATAAAACGAATAAAAAAGCGTTAAACCATTGTAGCCACGCCTTGAGCTGGCTATCCCATATATTCCGCACCTAAAACAATAACTATGGAAAAACTAATCGAACTAAAAAAGGAAGTACTGATCAACTTCAGAAACCACCCTGTTTTAACTTTTTTTAGCCTGTTATGTACAGTATACATCACATCATTGCTTATACTGGCCATAATACTTACCATTTCTCCTCAAAGCGAGATTGGCCAATCACTTGAAAATTTCTTTACAAATATCCAGAACCAATTGAGCCAATAAGCCAGGGAAAAATATACAGTACGGTTTCGAATACTTTATCATTGCAGATAGACAGAAGTAGCCTTTGATGCGGAGTCTTATCCGGATGACGGTATCCCGGCGTGAGTTGTTAAGATAATTAAAGCAAAAACACCTTGTAAAACAAGGTGCTTTGCTGTTTTCCTATTTGTACCCATGTGTAAGACGCTGTTACTGACACATAACATTGAAAGTAACAACTGTATTATCTGTTTCAATCACTTCGAGGTGATATAAACCTTTAGCTATTGTTTTACCGAAATCAACTCTTATTTGAGCTGTACCGCCATCATGTGTAATCTTCTGATTAGAAATTAGCTGGCCTGCATTATTCAGAACCTGGACTTTATAATCGCCCTGTGGCATATCTGTAAAATGTAGTTGAGCAATTCCGCCGGTTACAAGTGTCGGATATAGTTTTATTGAAGGATTCCTGCTTCCCATATTCAATTTCACAACTGCACTGTAAGCCATGTGCCCGTTTTTATCCATACTTGCTATCCTATAGTAATTTACGCCGTCGAATGGTTTAACATCTATGGTATTGTATTGTTTACTTGTTGCATTTTGCGTACCAGCATTTACAACTGCTATTTGATCAAAGTGGATTCCATCAGATGATTTTTCAACTACATATTTTGCAATATTTACTTCATTTTCCACTTTCCAGATAACTTTCACATTTTTATCCTGGGCAATAGCATTTACCGTTGTGAAAGTAACAGGCAGGATAGCTGAAGGCCTAAACACAATTTTGAAACGGTTGATATCAACAGAAGCTGCAATGGAAGTATTAGTTGTAAACTCATAATAAGTAGTATCTTCCGTACTAAGATTTATCGGGAAGGCAGTACCTGTATACTTATCCTCAAGCTGAGCCTGAAGCGAAGTGCTGAAATTGCTTGCAACAAATCCAAGGCGGTATACTTTGTTATCCATGTTTCTCATTTCAAGGAAACTTGTATCTGTTTCAACCACAGGCCTTCTCTTTTCTATAGACAATGCTACATTATTCCTGATAATATTGAGGTTTTCTTTTGTATTGAATGTAGTCAGTTTCACTGCATCCTGATCGTCAACATCATTGCTGTAATTCGGGAAGAATGTATTCACAACACCATCAGAAACAGTTGTCTGCCCATCAGACCCAACGGTATACAAAGTTGTATATAATTTGGAAAGGTCATTAATACCTGCAGGCCTGCTGGCTATACCGGCAAAACTAGTTTTGTTTACCTTATCTGTTTCATGGAATATAATCTTATTGGCACCTCCTTCCGACACTACAAAGAATGCGGCTCCTGATTCGATTGTACCATCATGTAAACCGCTGACATTTGCAGTAACAGTATAACTTGAAGGAGAACCTACACCGTCATTTGTAACAGCAATGAATTTCCCTACACTATATGAACCGGAAGTTTTTGGATCCCAAATAAAGAATGTACGGCCGGTTTCATTGGGGGTAGCTCCATTAAATTCTATATTATCGAAACTAATTGCACTTGCATAAGGATTACCGATAATCTGCTTCCCTGTAACCAAATTCTTCGTAATAGTACCTACATTCAGTTTTCCTTTTACAGATAAAGTTGTAGGAGCTGCAGGTGCATATTGATTACTGATAGGAATACTTCTGTCGCCACGTACAAAGATCATATATCCTTCATAGTCGGTGATCTTCGCTACGTTAGTATTGGCGGGAGCAACCCAACTGGATGATAATCCCGGATTAAGGTAATACAGAGAGGGGCTTGTAGTAGTACCTATATCATACCCTTTGGCAACTGCGGCAGCAGTATTACCGTTAGTAATCTGTGTACCATAACCCGGCCTGGGGTTCACCGGAAGGTTTACATTACTGGTTACAGCACCTTCCTGCCATGAAGCATTGATTGTTGGAGCGCCATCGGCCTGAATTGGAGCCGTAAGCAGGCGCCACCTTCTGGATGTAGAGTAGTTTAGCATTGGCAGGTATCTTTCAATAGTCACATTACCGGTAATTGTATTTCCACTATTGACACCATTGTTTGTAACATCGGCAACACGGGCAGTGCCATTTGCATCTGATACAAGCAACAGGTTATCTCCACTGGATAAAACTGCATTGTTGACATTACCAAATGAAACTGCATCTGTAATCTTCAGCGTATCAGCGGTAGTAGAAGCAATAGCAACACTTGTATTGCTAATAATCAACTCTTTAATCTTCTTGTTTATGAACATACTACCTGCAATTGTTTGAGAGGAAGCCCCTTTCATTTCCAGTTTACCAGCAGTCAAATCAAAACTACCGCTATTAGAAATAGTCCCGGCTACCTGCAATTTAGTAGTTACAACTACAGATGCTCCAGATTGGATGGTGATATTACGTACCATGCCAGTACCAGAAATCAGTTGCGGATAATTAGAAACACCCGAAGGTATTACAACATCAGAAGTCAAAGTCGGCACACCACCACACCAGTTGCTGGCATCCTGCCAGTTTGTATTATTGCCCAACCATAAGCCAGTTGAACTAATATTAAGAACAACACTTTTTGTAAATGACTGAGAACAACTTCCATTTGAAACAGAAGTGATCTGCAAAGTCTGCCCATTATTTGCAGACGTAAGCGAAGAAGTACTAAATGAAGCGTTACCCGAAACATTAGCAACCACATTCGCAACAGGAGTTTGTGCAACACCGTTTACAGAATAATATACAGTATTGGTACTTCCCGGAACCAACCCACTCAAATTTACCTGAGCCGAAGAACCGGAACAAGTAGTTGATGCCATTGATACAGTTGTAAGTGTAGGAATATCTACTACAGACAATGTTACATTTTGTGTAAATGACTGG
>CAZKPH010000247.1:0-3946 GCA_964554605.1 uncultured Ferruginibacter sp. | reverse complement strand
TCAATATTAATGTAATTGTAAGTTCCCTTTTTAAGGCTGTCTGTATAAAGATGGACATAGATACTATCTATCTGTTGTGCCTTTATACAGGTCACGGCAATGAAAACTGCCAGCGTTAATGCGATTTTTTTCACCTTGTCTGTTTTGTGCTTATGACTGGCGAAGATAAATTTAGGTTGCGTCATTAATGTTAAAGTTATAGATCAGGTATTGCTGATGCCGACACGTGTTCTAATATATTCACATTTTGAAAATTCATTCAACATGAAGAGTGCAAGATCGCCGGAATTGATAAAAAACTGATTAGGCGAAGGGAGATGATTGGCAACAGTGATGAAATTGCCAGTAACATCTGCCTCCCTGATATCCGGTGGGCAAACAAATGTCCAATCCAGTCCGGAGTTTTGTAAATGGCGGTAAGCTTTTAAGTGTTCATAGCCGACAGCCAGGTATTCTTTAGGATAATTATCTGTATCAATTATCATCTTATCATCATCAGAATCGAGGATTCCCATGCCTCCCAGTGCAACAATTCGTTTTACTCCTGTTTTTTTCATTTGGGCCACAATATTTTTCATGCCCAGTGAGCGTGTAAGGTCTGAGCCATCTATAGCCCCGCCGATTGCGGAGATAATACCCTCTGTATTTTTGAGCGCATTCCTTACTTGTTTTTCGTCAAAGAGAGCACCTTGAACAAGTTCAAGGCCCGGATCCTCTTTCAACTCGCTTGTAAAAACGTTCCTGCCAAAAGCCTTTACCTTGTATCCCTTGAAGATAGCCTGTTTTACCAGTTGTTGCCCTACCATTCCTGTAGCGCCGAAAATGATGATAGCCATTTTTAATTTCAAGGTAAGAAAAATATTTTTTGGAGATTTAAAAATTCACCTGCATCTTTGCAAGCAAATGAAGATTAATAATACAAATAATAATAGTTGGTGGTGGCAAACATTCTGTGGAGTGTGTCGCTAAGCTATTAAAATGTATTTACTATACTGAAGCCCCGACACATGAGTGTTGGGGCTTCTTAATTTTAAGCGTATGAAAAAAACAGAGATTAGTACAACTTTCAAAAAAATACTTTCCGATGTGTTTACACCGGTAGGTATCTATCTCAGGCTGAGAGACCGTTTCAGGGATACTATATTATTGGAAAGTACGGATTTTCATGCAGGGGAGAATAGTTATTCCTTTATCGGGATCAATGCTATAGCCGGGATTGAGATCAGCGATACAAAATCCATTGAATTCAAGTTGCCCGGAAATGCCGAAGAAAAGATACCTATTGAAAATCGTAAAGATGTCCCAAAACTTTTGTGGGATTTCATGCAACGGTTTCAAATAAAGGAACCTGCAGCCTATCCTGTAAGTGCAGCACAAGGGCTTTTCGGTTATACAACTTACGATGCGGTTCAGTTTTTTGATTCCATACAGCTAACAGAAGGAGTTGCAGGTGCAAAGGCAGGAATGGATATCCCTTTGATGCGTTATAGGCTGTACCAGTATATTATTGCCATTAATCATTATAAAGATGAAATGTATATCTGCGAAAATCATTTTCAGCATGTGGAAAGCCAGATTGACCTTGTGGAAAGCCTGATTAGGAGTAAAGATGTCCCTTCATTCCCATTTGGTATAAAGGGCAAAGAGACATCCAACCTTACGGATGAGCAATACCTGGAAATGGTACAAAAAGGCATTGCCAGTTGCCATAGGGGAGATGTATTCCAGATAGTGTTAAGCCGGCGGTTTGAGCAGCCTTTCCATGGGGATGAGTTTAATGTTTACAGGGCATTGCGGAGTATCAACCCCAGCCCTTACCTGTTCTATTTTGATTACGGGGATTATAAGCTTTTCGGGTCATCTCCCGAAAGCCAGTTAATTGTAAAAGATGGTAAAGCGGTTGTGCATCCCATTGCCGGTACTTTCAAGCGCACAGGTGATGACGAAACAGATAAGGCACTTGCTGTAAAGCTGGAAAATGATGCGAAAGAAAATGCAGAACATGTAATGCTCGTTGACCTTGCCAGGAATGATCTCAGCCGGGTCTGCCATGATGTGGAAGTGACGGAGTATAAAAAAATAAATTATTATTCGCATGTAATACACCTGGTAAGTGAGGTTACCGGAAAAGTAGGAGGAGAAAAGAACCCTTACCAATTGTTAGCTGTAAGTTTTCCAGCAGGGACATTAAGCGGAGCGCCAAAATTTAAAGCAATGCAATTGATTAATTCCTATGAACCTACGCTTCGAAGTTATTATGGTGGAGCAATTGGATTTATGGGTTTCAGCGGTTCCTGCAATCATGCGATAATGATTAGAACTTTTTTAAGCCGCAATAATACGCTTATCTGCCAGGCGGGAGCAGGAATTGTAGCGGCAAGTAAACCGGAGAGCGAATTGCAGGAAGTAGATAATAAACTTAATGCACTCAAGCAGGCTATACAACTTGCCCGGGAAATATAAACAATAATGAAATAACGAAACAATGAAAATACTGGTTTTTGACAATTATGATTCATTTACTTACAATCTGGTACATGCCGTGGAGAAGCTGACTCATAGCCGGGTGGATGTATATCGGAATGATCAGTTGGCAATCGAAAATATTGCCAAATATGATAAAATTATTTTATCACCCGGCCCCGGTATTCCCAAAGAGGCAGGTTTGTTGCTTCCTTTGATAGAAGAATATGCTCCTTCCAAGTCGATATTGGGCGTGTGTTTGGGGCACCAGGCTATCGGAGAAGCAATGGGAGGAGTGCTGGAAAACCTTAGCATTGTTTATCACGGCGTGGCAACAGGGTGTGACATCCTGCGTACAGATTGCAGGATATTTAGAGGGCTTGGTAATTATATAACTGTTGGCCGGTACCATAGTTGGATTGTAAGTGACACGAACTTCCCAGGCGATTTAGAAGTAACAGCAAGAGATACTAATGGGTTCATTATGGCTATGCAACATAAGATTTATGATATCCAGGGCGTTCAGTTTCATCCGGAAAGTGTTCTTACTCCTGAAGGGGAAAAGATACTGGCTAATTGGCTGGGTTCGTAGTTACAAATTGCTATAAAAAATGTTATGTATAAACTGAAATCATTTTACGATGAAAAAAATATTAAACTATCTCTTCGAATATAAAACGCTTTCGAAAGAGCTTGCGAAAGAGGCTTTGCTGAATATATCAAACGGAATGTATAACGAAAGTGAGATTGCATCTTTCATAACAGTGTATCTTATGCGAAGTATAACAATAGAAGAACTGCAGGGTTTTAGAGAAGCATTGCAGGACTTATGTGTTAAGATCGATTTGGGCGTCCATGAAGTGGTAGATATTGTGGGTACCGGTGGAGATGGAAAGAATACTTTTAATATCTCGACGCTTAGCTGTTTCATTGTAGCCGGAACGGGCGCTAAAGTAGCTAAGCACGGCAATTATGGGGCAACTTCGGTAAGTGGTGCCAGTAATGTAATGGAACAATTGGGCTATACGTTTAAGAATGATTCGGATACACTGAAGAGAGAAATAGAAACCACTAATATTTGTTTCCTGCATGCTCCTTTGTTTCATCCGGCTTTGAAAATAGTGGGCCCGACAAGAAAGAACCTGGGGATCCGTACTTTTTTTAACATGTTGGGGCCAATGGTCAATCCTGCGTTTCCAAAATATCAATTGGTAGGTGTTTATAACCTGGAGATGGCACGTATCTATAATTATCTTTTGCAATTAACTGACAGCCGGTTTACAATTATACATAGCCTTGACGGATATGATGAAATATCGCTTACCGGAGATACGAAAGTCATTACGAATTTTGGAGAAAAAATATATACAGCAGAGCAATTGGGGAAAAGGCGTGTGGAACCGGAAGATATATACGGTGGGGATTCTGTACAAGATGCAGCCGGTATTTCCCTGAATATTCTGCAGGGAAAGGGAACATGGGA
>CAZKPH010000246.1:0-3948 GCA_964554605.1 uncultured Ferruginibacter sp. | reverse complement strand
GGGAAGCCTTTTCCCCTAGCATAATATTCGTTTTACCTGCAAAAGAGTTGCTTTCATGGATAAAAGTGGCAATCCCTTTTGCCTGTGCCAGTTTCAATACCGGGAAACTGGAATACCCACCCACACCCACAACTGCATCAGGCTGGAAATCCCGTAGTATTTTTTTTACCTGGAAAAAACTTATTACCAGCTTGAATGGCAAACTGATATTTTTAAACAAAGAACTTCTGTTGAATCCCGTTATATCTATCCCGGTTATTTGATACCCCGCCTGCGGCACTTTCTCCATTTCCATTTTACCTTTTGCCCCCACAAATAATATTTTCGTATCGGGATGCAATTGCATCAGCGCGTTAGCGATAGCTATTGCTGGGAAGATATGCCCTCCCGTGCCTCCACCTGCTATGATTATTTTTTTACTCATTTACTGCTACCGCCGGTTGTTGATTTTTTCCTTCTAATTGTTCCACATTCCTTGCCACACTCAATATAATACCTATAGCAAGGCATGTAAATAAAAAACTGCTCCCTCCCATACTCACCAATGGCAATGTAACTCCCGTATTGGGGAATACACCCACATTTACACCCATATTGGCAATAGCCTGTATCACTAACGTAAAACTCAATGCCAATGCGAGAAAGGCTCCGAATGCATACGGGCATTTCTGATATAACCTTATACACCTGTATAAAAACAGAAGATAAATGAATACAATAAAGGCTCCGCCAAAAAAACCGTATTCTTCTAAAATAATTGCATAAATAAAATCGCTGTAAGAATGCGGGAGGAAATTCCTTGCCTTGCTCCTGCCCGGGCCCAAACCGAACCACCCGCCCGAAGCTATAGCTATCTTTGCCTGGTTGGTTTGATATTGCTTTTCATTCGCATCGGTTTTGTTGCTATACATGAAAGTCTGAATACGGCTGATCCATGTCGGCATTCTCCCTACCGAAATAATAGATGGAAGGTCTTTTGTCCGATGCTCTCCTTTATCGTAATACTTAACTGCCAGTACCAGCAAAAGAACGACAGGAATAAGCGCTATGCCTATTGTGGCCATCATATGCCGGGAATTTACCCTGCCGATAAACATTAATATAAAACTGGTACCAGCTATCAGCAATGCAGTGGACAGATTGGCTGGCGCTATTAATAAACAAATAACAAATACCGGAATTATTATAGGTAAAAAGCCTTTTTTGAAATCTTTAATCACAGCCTGCTTACGACTCAACTGACGGCTTAAATACATAAACAGAGCCAGTTTCGCCAGATCGGATGTCTGGAAAGTCATATTGATTACAGGCAACTTGATCCAGCGGCTGCCATCATTTATTTTGGCACCGAAGAAATAGGTATAGATCAGTAACGGGATTGCAATCAGGAACAATATCTTCGCTACCCTTGCATATATAGTATAGTTTACCCTGTGGGCAAAATAGATTATTACTACTCCCAAAATAATAAAAGCAAACTGTTTGAAAAGGAAACTCTCCGTACTTCTGCTATATTTATACGCTAACGATCCTGTGCTACTATACACTACCAATAAACTAATCAGTGTAAGTATAATCACGATAGCCCAGATAACACGGTCCCCTCTTGTCTTACTGACTAGGTTACCGCTAATATTGGAAATATTAGGAGTGAAAATTTCTTTTATGTTAATGGGTTCTGCCATTATTTTTATAATTCTTTTACAGCGTCTTTAAATTGACGCCCTCTGTCTTCGTAATTCTTAAACAGGTCAAAACTTGCACAGGCCGGGCTCAACAATACAGCATCTCCCTTACTTGCGAAATGAAATGCTGCCTGAACAGCTTCTTTGGCACTTCCTGTATTTACTATTAATGAGACTACATCTCCAAAAGATTCATGTATTTTTCTGTTATCTACCCCCATACAGACAATTGCTTTCACTTTCTCTTTCACCAAATCTTTTATAAGGGAATAGTCATTCCCCTTATCAATGCCTCCAAGTATCAGGATAACTGGTTTACTCATACTTTCCAGGGCAAACCAGGTACTATTCACATTCGTAGCCTTACTGTCATTGATAAATTCGACACCTTTGATTGTTCCTACAGGTTCCATACGGTGTTCGAGGCTCTCGAAAGTCTGCAATGCTTCCCTGATCTTTTCTTTGCGAATATCCACAGCTGTTGCAGCAAGACTGGCTGCCATACTGTTATATTGATTATGCTTTCCCTTGATAGCAAAATCCTCTATGCTCATTTTCATTTCTTCATCCTTCCATTTCAAATGCATTTTTGCATTAGAGAGGTAGGCTCCTTGTGGCAGTTGTTTACTCATGGTAATAGTATATATCTTTGATTTAATGGGATATTTATCAATATTTTTTATAGTTATTTCATCATCCAGGTTATAGATAAAAACATCTTCTGCATTTTGATTCATTGTTATACGGAATTTGCTGTCGATATAATTTTGAAAATTATATTCATATCTGTCCAGATGGTCTTCCGTTATATTTGTCAATACTGCTACATCCGGACGAAAATCATGGATATCATCCAATTGAAAAGAACTGATTTCAACAACATATAACTCTTTAGGACTCTCCGCTATTTGCCTTGCAAACGAGTACCCTATGTTGCCAACCAATGCACAGTCAGCGCCGCCGGTTTTGCAAATGTGATAGGTCAACGCAGTGGTGGTACTTTTTCCATTACTCCCTGTAATTGCAATCACCCGGCTGTTTCCCTTATGCCTGTAGGCCAGTTCAATCTCACTTATTACGGGTATATTTTTCTTCCTTATCTTCTTTACCAGTTCATTTTTTTCGGGGATACCCGGGCTTTTCAATATTTCGTCCGCATCGAGTATCCGTATTTCCGAATGCAATCCTTCCTCAAATTCCACACCCGCTTTTTGCAGATCTTTTTTATAATGGACTGCTATTCCCCCTGCATCAGAGACAAAGACATGATAGCCCTCTTTCCTGGCCAGCAATGCTGCCCCGACCCCGCTTTCGCCTGCTCCAAGTATGACTAACTTTTTCTTCATTTCAATTATTTGAACAAAAATGGTTTTTCATTAGCATAGAATTTAACAGGTTAATTCTTCATCAGATATCTTCATTCTTTTCACAGGTATTGGCCGCTGATACGAAACAACCGAATGGTTAGATTCATAGTTGATCAATATATTTTACCTCATTTTCAGCGTAACAATGGCAAATACTACACATAAGATTGTTACGATCCAGAACCTTACTGCTATCTTGCTTTCATGATACCCCAGTTTCTGGTAATGATGATGCAGCGGGCTCATAAGGAATACCCTGCGCCCTGCGCCATACTTCTTTTTTGTGTATTTGAAATAACTTACCTGTATCATTACACTTAAATTTTCCACAAGGAATATGAGACAGAAAATAGGTATCAGCAATTCTTTTCTTACAATAATAGCCAGAGCAGCTATGATACCGCCGAGAGCCAGGCTTCCTGTATCGCCCATAAAAACTTGTGCAGGATAAGCATTATACCATAGAAAACCGATACATGCTCCTACAAATGCCGCAATGAAAATGGAAAGCTCTCCCAGATTTGGGATATACATGATATTCAGATATTCTGCAAACTTTAAATTACCGCTTACATATGCGAATATCCCCAAACTGATTCCAATAATAGCGCTCACACCGGTAGCCAGGCCATCCAGCCCGTCTGTAATATTTGCTCCGTTAGACACCGCAGTAACAATAAAAATCACGATTATAACATACAGTATATATGTATATTTTTCCCAATTTTCGGGCAGCAACTTTGCATAATTGAATTCATGATTTTTTACAAATGGGATAGTTGTGATGGGTGTTTTAACTGTGACAAACCTATGTTTTTTCCCATCGATCGTCAATGTATCTTCATTCAGTTTTCTTTCCCCTCTTCCCACAACTGTTACATTGTCTTTCCCTGACA
>CAZKPH010000245.1:0-3966 GCA_964554605.1 uncultured Ferruginibacter sp. | reverse complement strand
TATGCCGCTTCCGGTGGGAATAAGTGAACTTACATTTGCAGGGGCGCTTGCAGTAAGAAGGTTTCGATATCATTACCAGGATCGTTATTGTTTGAGTACTGATGCAGATTTTGTGATAACAGGGGAGGTTATAACTGGTTATAATAAGCCGGAAGGCCCTTTTGGCGATCATTTGGGTTATTATAGCCTGGAGCATCATTTTCCTGTTCTCAAAGTGCAAAAAGTATTTGCCAGGAAAAATGCGATATGGCCTTTTACGGTTGTTGGCCGCCCTCCGCAGGAAGATACCAGTTTCGGCCAGTTGATTCATGACCTCGCAGGTGATGCCATTCAATCGGAAATACCCGGATTAAAGGAAATTCATGCAGTTGATGCTGCAGGCGTACACCCCTTATTATTAGCTATAGGCCATGAACGTTATACTCCATATTTAACAGAGAAGAAACCTGCTGAAATCCTTACTATCGCCAATCATATTTTAGGGACAGGCCAACTTAGCCTGGCCAAATTTCTTTTTATTACTGCGGATGATACAAATTCCTTATCTACACACCACATTGAATCCTTTTTACAATTTATTCTGAAAAGGATAGATATGGAAAGAGATATTCATTTTCTTACAAACACTACTATTGATACTCTAGATTATTCGGGATCTGCCATCAATAGCGGGAGTAAAGTGGTATTTGCTACTTATGGAGATGCTATCAGGAAACTTGGGACGGAAATACCCGGATGTTTTGTCAACCTCCAGGAATTTTCTGAAGCCAGATTGGTTATGCCAGGCATTATCGCAATAAAAGCTGAAAGATTCACTGATTATGAAAATGCACAACGGCAAATGGAGTTGTTGGACCAGCAACTTATTCCTTATATAAGTAAATTGGAAAATTACCCGATTATAATAGTTACGGACGATACTGGGTTTCTTACCGGGCACTTAAATAATTTTTTATGGGTGACTTTCACAAGGTGTAACCCCTCACATGACATATATGGTATTGCTGCATCAACAATTTATAAACACTGGGGCTGCAAAGGGCCTCTGGTTATCGATTCGAGGGTAAAACCACATCATGCACCTGTTTTGGAAAAAGATCCGAATGTAGAGGAAGCAATAGACAGAATATTTTCAAAGGGAGGAAGCCTGTACAAATTCTGTTAAGAAAATTCTTTGCACCTATCATAAAAAAAGTAGTCCTGAGAACTCAGGACCACTTATATTACCTCATAAAACCCTGGCGTGTTTAAAATAGATTCTTATTGCATATCGTAGAACCCATTTGGATACGGGACTTTAACAAAGAAATAAAAACCACTGTAGTTAAATACATTGCTTTTTTATCCAATATCCGAAGTACAGACTATAACAAAATCAGCAGTTAACTGAAAACACCTATAACCGCGTAAACCTGCACTTATAACTGATAGGATGAAGTCTTTAAAGAAGATTTATTCAAAGGAGAAAGGAAGGGTACAATTTTCAAAAAATCAACATGCCAAAATTTGAAATAAATAATGGCATTTCCAAATTTTCACTGATTTTTTTAAATCACTCATATATCACGTGCCGAAAATATTTTTTTAACGAAAACTTGCTTTCGGCAATAATTCTGGCGAAATATATAAGCAGTAACAGAAAAGTTATAATTCTTTCTCACTTTTTTACAAGAAAAATGCCACTAAGCATCTTTTAACAAAGAGTATAATATCTAAGGCAAATTACATATTTAAATAAAAAAATATTTTATTTATACTGTTAATATTATAATTATAAATATATAAATTAATTATTTATTAAATATATTACATAATATAGTAAAATTACTAGGCAATGTCGTAAAAAACATTTGTTTTGATAGTATTTTTACTACTATCTTTGCGACGTAGTAATTATACTACATCCGTACTTGATTTTATTCTACTGAAAAGAGCTCTTCTGGTTTAAGATAGATAGTTTTCTTAAATACCCTTGTATTCATTAGCCGGATAAGTTTTCCAAATGAATTACTTTTTTGGCTTTTATTAAACCTGTACCCTTAAATGAAAACAGAATCTGTATTGAAAACCATTTGTAACGGTAGTGCCATATCCAATTGGCAAATATTGTTGCTGCCTTTTTTTCTCCAGCTTATTACTGTTGCCGGTAATGTTTTATGTAATTATCTGTGTAAGAATACTTACATAGATTTTTTAACCACCATTATCAGCTACGGTAATAAGAAAATGGATTGTATGTTTTTGAAATTTTCCAAACAGGATTTTGTTTGATAATAATCCATTGTTGTTTTCATGGAAACAGCAAGGGCGTTCTATATATTTTTTGTAACCCTACTAATTAAAATTTAGTTGAAATGAGAACTTTAGTTTTTACCCCGATGAAAACAAATTTCAGAAAATTATTTGTTTTTTCTTCATTCTTTGTGCTATTATCAGCTACAAGATTGTCTGCCCAGGTTTCAACGTTAACAAACTGGGTAAATGCATATCATGGTACATCTACTTCTGCACAAAGTTATTCTCTCAGCACACCATCCGGAACGAATACAAGCCGGGTATTGGTTGTGGCAATTGCTTCCGAACGAACAACTGTTGGTTCCAGGACAGTTACATTGACATATGGCGGACGGGCATTAACTGCTGTTGCCGGGGATATGGCAACCACTACCGTACAGCAGCATACGCAATTGTACTATCTGAATGAATCAGGAATAGATGCCGCTACCAGTACAACATTATCCGTTACAGTTAGTGGGGGAACTACAAGAGTAACTGATGTATGGGCGGCAGTTTTTGATAATGTGGACCAGGTAACACCCATTACCAATTCACAGACATACAGTAGTGGGGCATCTACAACAACAAGCGGGTCTTTTTCTACATCGCTGACTGTAAATGCATTTGATCAGGCCGTTGAAGTCATAAGTAGTGTACGAACAAGCAACACCAGCTACAGAACGATAACGTATGCTACAAATTGGACTATGGTAAATGAACAAACTTATGCAACCACTGATGGTATAAAGAGTGGTGTAGCCAACAGAGCAATACCAGCTTCAGGTACAACAGACGTTTCTTCAACTTCTCTTAGTGGTGCTGCGCTGATGTCGATGACAGCGTTGGCATTAAATGCTCTTCCCAAACAATTCAGAAGCATCACCACCGGTTCATGGAGCAGTACTTCCACATGGCAACAATCTCCTGATAACGGGTTGTCCTGGGCCCCGGCTACTTCAACTCCTACAAATGCAGATGGTATGGTAACTATACAAAGTGGTAATACGGTAACACTCTCGGCAAATTCAACAGTAAACGGATTATCAGTGTCTGCCGGGGGGGCACTCAATTTATCCAGTTATACTTTGGGAAATGCAGCTATACTAACAATGGAATCTGGTGGCGCTGCTTCAGCAACTATTACCGGTAACGGAATATTTACTTTAGGTGGCGATATTACTATTACGGATGATGGAGCGGGGAATTTCGGAGCGGTGATTTCATGTCCTGTTGCCCTGGGGGCCAGCCGGACAATATCTGTATCAGATGATGGTACATCTGCTGTCGATCTGGCGATAAGTGGTGTTATAAGTGGTACCGGTTATGGTATTACAAAAACTGGCATCGGTAAAATGACGCTGAGCGGAACGAATACATTTACAGGCGCAGTAATAATTTCAAATGGTATATTAAGCATAAATACCATAACTAATGCAGGAAGTAACAGTGCAATAGGTACAGGTGCTGCAACCGCAGCCATCACAATTTCAGGAACAGGGACTTTGCAATACACAGGTTCAGGGCATTCATCTGCACGTACTATAATACTTAGTGGTGAAGGGGCAACGATAGAGGCATCCGGTACCGGAACATTAACATTGAGTGGAGGCATCACGGGAAATACTTATGGAATAAATCTTACGGGATCAGGAATAGGTATTGAAAGCGGTACCATTGCTACCACCTCTG
>CAZKPH010000244.1:0-3975 GCA_964554605.1 uncultured Ferruginibacter sp. | reverse complement strand
AAATTCCTGCGTAAATCATTCCATGTACACAGGCAGAAACTGAAACCACTTTTTGAGTCTTTCCTGAAAAAATTGAAACAACTTGAGAAGAACCGTTTCCAGACAAGGTCATTTGCGTATTTAGATATCATTTCCTGGCTTGAAAGCAAGGTATATGATAAGCCTATGGGAGAGATTATCCATCAAAAATACCTTAAAGGGAAAGTGAGGTTTTACCAGGATGGTATTTTTCATGAAGAAGTAAAAGAACTGCAGCAGAATACCGAAGTATTACAATAATTTGCTGAAAGTAGGTTTCCCAGAAGATATATGGCAGGTGAATCCGGTCCTAATCAGAAAATCTTCGTGTTGTTTATTGAAAACTTCATCGTAAAATATTTCTTTGGCACCTTTGTCCAGCAAATATTTTTTCTCCTTTGCAAAGAGGAACTTCCCAATCTTATAATCCCTGTATTTAGGAACCGTGTAATTTAGTTTTACAGTAGCTGTACCTTTCTCATCAAGTGTTGCAATAAAAATATTGGCAATTACCAGGTCCCGAAGCACAATGAAGCATATTTCCTTGTCTGTGATCTGGCTGAGTGTAAATGCGGGAAAGTATTTTTTGATGTCTTTTTCATAAAATGAAAAGAACCGGGCAATGATAACAAAGTCTTTTCTGAACTCCAGTATATCGAAGAATTCCCTCGTTTGCCTGATCTTAAGAAGGTAATACATATTGATCAGGAAAAGAATACCGTTAGTAGCGATGATAGGTATCTGATGTATCAGTATACCGTAAATGATAAAAGAGAAACATCCCAGGCTGTTGACAATCCTGAATTTGAGGTCATTGGTCACAAAAAGGGAAATGGCAAGGAACAGCGAGGCAAGGTATCCTATAATCTGGGCTATCGTGGCAATCATAAGTACATAAATTATTCAAAAATAATATCCCCACATAAAATGTAGGGCGCAAAGGTATGCCTTTTTACTACTTGGCGGTCATTTCCCTGAAACCGTATTGGCCCATTTATCCAGCTTTTTTTCCAAAACAGAGAGTGGCAGGCATCCGCTCTGTAGTACCTGTTTATGAAATTCTCCTATACTGAATCGAGCGCCTAACAATTTATGGTATTTATCTCGGAGTTCGGCAATTTTCAATGCCCCGATTTTATAAGATAAAGCTTGTCCCGGGTCGGCCATATATCTTTCAATTTCCGCAACAGCGCTTTCCATGCTTACGGCTTCATTTTTCATCATATAATCAATAGCTGCTTCCCTGGACATTCCTCTGGCATGAATGGCAATATCTACAACCAGCCTGATCGCTCTGTGTATTTCGTCTCCCAGCGCCCCCATATGTTGATAAGGATTTGTATAAAGGCCGAGGTTTTTTCCCAGGCTTTCGCAATATAATGCCCAGCCTTCGCCATAAGCACCATACCATTTAAAGCGGCGGAATTCAGGAAGATTGGTATTTTCCATTTGCAGTGATGATTGATAGTGGTGCCCCGGAATGGCTTCATGCAAAAAAGTACTCTCCATACCGGAGGTTATATTGAAACGGGCAGCATCCACTATCGGCACATAAAAAACGCCCGGACGGGAGCCATCGGGAGTACCCTGAGCGTATTCAATACTGGCACTTGCCGCACGGAAAGCTTCTGTCTGCCTTATCTCAAATTTACTTTTGGGGAACAATATAAAATATTGAGGCAGGCGAGGCTTGATTATTTCGTAAATATGACGGAATGAGTCCAGCACTTGTTCAGGCTGGGAGAAGGGCATGAACTGTTTGCTGGTCCTCATAAATGTAAAAAAAGAAGCGAGGTCTCCTTTGTATCCTGTACTGGCCATAGTAGCGGCCATTTCTTTTCGGATACGGTCAACTTCCTTTAGCCCGGTGTTATAAATTTCGTCAAGGGACTTATCTGTTGTTGTCCATTCTTTTACACAGAATTTATAGTATTCCTGCTCGTTAGGCAAAGAGCCTGCGCCGGAAGTTGTCCTGGCTGATGGCAGGTATTCGTTTTTAAGAAAAGCGGCCAGTTTTCGGTGTGTTGGATTTAGCTTGCCGCGGATAGCGTCTGTATAATCTTTTGTGATACGTGCTTTGTCATTTCCGGAAAATGTTGCCGGCATTTTACTTACCGGCCCGTAAAAGATACATTTTGGAATATCGTCATTCACTAATCCATTACATATATCAATCATTTTTACAACTAATGGTTTGGGAAGGGTATATCCGCTTTCCATGCCTGCCCTGAAGTTCCGGATGGCGCTATCGCACCATACAGTATAGGCATCTACTCTTTTCAGCCAGTTGCCATAATCCGTAACACTTTTAAAAGGCTGTGCAGATTCTCCCGATCCGTATTGCCCCATAGCCATGACGATATTGGCAGAAAGCGTATTGCCGGCATCGCCCATTTGTGTAAATGGTATTTTCCATGTATCAAATTTTCCCTTTTCAAGAGCTGTTTCCAGGTCATATTGCAGAATATCAAAACTCAGGTTATCTTCTTCGTTAAGATCCTTTTTATCAAATTTTTTCAGGCTGTCAAGGTAGCTGCGGTTGAATTTCATCCATTTTTCCCGATAGGATTGTGTACAGGTATTTTGAAACTCTCCATCATAGGAATAGTCTCCAAACATAGTAGCATCCAGTGGCTTGAGATGGTAATAGTCCTTCCAATAATTATTGAGCATAGCTTGAAATTCCTTTGGGGTATTTCCCTGTTTCCCGGAATGGCAGGAGTATTGAAAAAGAGCTGCGGCAATGCAGGATATAGTAAAGAGATTTATTTTCATTTACACTGATATTTTGCGAAGCACAAGGTAAAGAAAAAGCTGAAATGACAATGATAGCACAAAGGTGTAAATGAATTATACGAATGATCTTGTTGCAAAATATTGTTACATTTGCACCATGACTACAGAACAATTAAAAGATATAAGAGACCGTGTACTTGTCTTGAGGAGGTTTCTTTGACGTTGCTAACAGAGAAGCAAAAATTGAAAATGATAAACAATTAACGCTTTCACCAGGTTTTTGGGATGATAATGCCCGTGCCACAACCATTCTGAAAGAAACAAAAATCAATGAATATTGGGTAAATATGTACCAGCAGGTGGAGACGCTTGTTGAAGATTTCGCTGTATTGTTCGATTTCTGGAAAGAAGGAGAAGCTACAGAAGAAGAGGCCCGGGAAGCATATCAAAAGGCCTGCAATGCTGTAGACGAAGCCGAATTTAAGAGTACACTTAACCAGCCTTCAGATGCATTGCCTGCAATGTTACAGATTAATAGTGGGGCGGGCGGGACGGAAAGCCAGGATTGGGCGGAAATGCTGGCTCGTATGTATCGTATGTATGGTGAAAAACAAGGATGGTCTGTAGCTGAGATAGACTGGCAATGGGGAGATGGTGCCGGTATTAAAACCTGTACTTTCCAGTTTGACGGGCCCTTCGCTTACGGTTTTTTAAAAGGCGAAAGCGGTGTGCATCGTTTGGTACGCATCAGCCCATTTGACAGTAATGCCCGCAGGCATACATCTTTTGCAAGCGTATATGTATATCCGTTGATTGATGATAGCATTGAAATTATTGTAAACCCCGCAGATGTCGAGTGGGCTTTTTTCCGCAGTGGCGGGGCAGGCGGGCAGAATGTTAATAAAGTAGAAACGGCAGTACGGCTCACGCATAAACCCAGTGGTATTATTATTGAATGCCAGCAGGCCCGGACTCAGGGTGAAAATAGGGAAAAAGCAATGGCTATGTTAAAAAGCCGTTTGTATGAAGAAGAAATGCGTAAAAGGCAGGAAGCTATTGATGCTACTAACAGTACCAAGAAGAAAATAGAATGGGGAAGCCAGATCAGAAGCTATGTTTTTCATCCATATAAGATGATTAAAGATCATCGTACCGATTTTGAGGTTGGAAATGTTGGGCCTGTCATGGATGGGGAACTGGATGGTTTTATCAAAGCTTATC
>CAZKPH010000243.1:0-3994 GCA_964554605.1 uncultured Ferruginibacter sp. | reverse complement strand
CAATATCTTTTATATCTTAATGATGTATCACCGGTTTGTATACATTCTACAGAAACAATACGGCAAAAAGAACTGAGACGTATATTTGCCCGAGGCGAAATAAAAATAGGGATTAAGATGCCGTACCTGCGCAAAAGTTATCAAACAAAAGATAATGTGGCAGGCGTATTATTAAGGTCTTTCCCGGGAACGATTTTATTGGCTTCTGCTGCAATGGCCTTTGCTATGATTGCTGGAATAACATTAGGAACAATTGCCGCGGTGAAAAAAAACACATGGATTGATACTACGTCTGTTCTTACAAGTATTGCCGGTATTTCCGCACCTTCCTTTTTCATGGCCATCGTTATCGCATATTTGTTTGGCGTTGTTCTTCAGCCTTATACAGGACTGCATCTTACCGGCAGTTGGTTTGACATAGATAAAGTTACAGGCAGAAGGTATCTTACTCCTGCTAACCTCGTGTTGCCGGCATTGACACTTGGCATCAGGCCTCTTGCTATTATTGTACAACTGACAAGAAGTTCCATGGCTGATGTACTCAATCAGGATTATATCAGGACAGCCTATGCAAAAGGTTTATCCCGGAATAGGATTATTGCCAGGCATGCTCTGCGAAATGCCTTAAATCCTGTGCTTACTGCGGTAACAGGTTGGTTTGCCGAATTACTGGCGGGGGCATTTTTTGTAGAATATATTTTCGGGTGGAAGGGGATAGGCAAGGTTACGGTTGATGCGCTCGATAAACTTGATTATCCTATAGTAATGGGTTCGGTACTGTTGAGTGCCTGTATTTTTGTAATAATGAATTTTTTCACTGATTTGCTTTATGCAGTTGCTGACCCTCGTATCCGACAGTAAGATTATTTAATAACAACTTCCCGTATTACATTTTCTCCCAAAGCCTCATTCACTCTTTCTTTGATTTTTTCTTTCTGGAAAAGCAATTCGTTCTTCAATTGCGCAATAGCAGTTGTAATAAAGAGGGTATGATTAATGATTTGTATTTTATCAGTGTATTTGGCAATAGTTTTTCCCATAATATTTTCCCACAAATCTTCTATCTGTGCAGCCTGTAAGCCACTTTTAAGCCTGCTTCGCTTTAGAAACTGCTGTAAAGCATCCTGCATTGAATATTCGCCCATAGGGCAAATGTATATCACTGTATGAACTTAATCGAAACTTTTACAAAAAATATTCCTCAGAGGGAAATAATCTGAAAAGATACTTCTAGTGCTTTGAAGGTTTCTTCAAGCCTTTTTTTATGAGTGTCCGTAATAAAGACCTGGCCGGAATTATCATTACATACCCAGTGCAGTAAATTATGCATACGGCGGTCGTCCAGTTTTTCGAAAACATCATCCAGCAAAAGAAGAGGGGCAAATCCTTTACTTTTTTTAAGTATTTCAAACTCGGTAAGTTTAAGTGCAAATAACAGGCTTTTTCTTTGGCCCTGAGAAGCAATGGCCTTAAATGGCTGCCCGTTTAGCCGAATAGAAATATCGTCTTTATGTATACCGGCACTCGTGCGTTGAAGCAGCATATCCTTTTGCCTGTTTTTTTTCAGCAATATATCTAAAGGAGTATCTATAAGTTGGCTTTCAAAAACGAGCGCTATTTTTTCATCTTCATTATCAGCAATTCTGGCATAAAACATTTGAGCCTGCCCGATAGCTTCTTCCAGGAGCTTCTTTCGTTGAGAAAAAATATAGGATGCAGGCAGGATCATCTGGTTGTCAATCACTTCCAACAAAGTAATATCCACCGTACCGCTTTCTGCAAAACGTTTCAGCAAACTATTCCGTTGTACGAGTATTTTATTATACGTAATGAGATGCTGGAGATACAACGTGTCTGTCTGGCTTAGAAGCGTGTCTAAATACCTGCGCCTTTCTTCGCTTCCTCCCGTTACAAGCTCAATATCATCAGGAGCAATCATCACTGCCGGATATTTCCCTATGTGTTCCGAGTACCTGGAATAGGGGGTATCATTTATCAAAAACTCCTTTTTCCCCGTTCCCCTGAAAATACAAACTATAACTGTCTCATCCATAATACCTTCAAGCCTAAACCCTTCCATTCCAAAACAAATATTCTGTGCGTCATTTCGGGAAAAATAGCTTTTTGTGAAGCATAAATAATATATAGCATCCAAAAGGTTTGTCTTGCCTTTTCCATTCAAACCGCAAATACCGGTTACTCTTTCATTAAAATGAAAGGATGTAAATGGATAATTCTTGAATTGCGTCAGTATAATTTTTGATAAATGAGGCATTATGCTGCAAGATACAAATTGTGCTGCGGCAATAAGCAGCCGCATACCCGTTTTGCCTGACCCAAATGGAATATACCGGTACAGTAAAGCTTACTCAATCGTTGCCGGAAATCCCTGATTGTCAAAAACCTTTGATTTCCATGCAAAACAGGTATACAACACATAAAATAATCATTTTTACCTTATATTTGCAGCCTAAATTTTTTGACCGTTGGCTACTAAATTTTCAAAAGAAACCTATCTCTACTGGTACGAATTAATGCTCCTATTGCGCCGTTTTGAAGAAAAGACAGGGCAATTATATGGAATGCAAAAAATCCGCGGGTTCTGTCATTTGTATATCGGCCAGGAAGCAATAGCAGCCGGCTGTATGACGGCAACCAATCCCGAAGATAAATTCATTACCGGATACAGGGACCATGCACTGGCTATTGCAAAAGGCATAACTCCACAATCCTGTATGGCCGAATTATACGGAAAAGCTACCGGCTGTAGTAAAGGTAAGGGTGGGAGCATGCATTTCTTTGGCAAAGATGTAGGCTTTTTCGGCGGACATGGTATTGTTGGTGCGCAAATAGGTACCGGTGCAGGTTTGGCTTTTGCGGAAAAATATAAAGGCACAAAGAATGCCGTGTTATGTTTTTTTGGCGATGGCGCTTCACGCCAGGGAATGCTGCATGAGACATTTAACATGGCTATGTATTGGGAGCTTCCGGTTGTTTTTATTTGTGAAAATAACCAATATGCTATGGGCACTTCGGTAGCAAGGACAAGCAAGGTATTGGATATCTATAAGATGGCTGATGCTTATGATATGCCTAGTGATAGTGTGGATGGTATGAGTCCGGAAGAAGTACACAATGCTGTGCTGAGGGCAGTAAACAGAGCAAGAGAAAACGGAGGCCCGACACTTCTGGAGATTAAAACATACCGCTATAAAGGCCATAGTATGAGTGACCCTCAAAAATATCGTACAAAGGACGAACTAGAAGAATATAAAGAAAGAGATCCGCTTGAAAATGTTTTGAACAAGTTGAAAAGTGAATTCAAAATTGAAGACGAGATCATCGAACTTATTAATAACAGGGTTAAGCAACAGGTTGAGGAAAGTGTTAAGTTTGCAGAAGAAAGCCCATGGCCTTCTGAAGATGAGTTACTGAAAGATGTATATATTCAGCAGGATTATCCTTTTATTGTGGATTGATTTCAAATGTTAATTTAATATAATGGCACAAAAAGAAGCAAAAATCGAAACGGTTGAAACCAATGAGGTTGTTGAGAAACTTAAAGGTTTCTGGGAAAAATACAGTAAACCGGTAACCTATTCACTAAGTGCAATTGTACTTATCGTTGCAGGATGGTTATCTTACCAAAACTTCGTAAAAAAGCCTAAAGAACAAAAGGCAGCAGACCTTATCTTTCCTGCAGAGCAATTATTTGATAAGATGGCCCAGACGGGCTTCAATAAAGACACAATCGGCCTTGTATTAAATGGTGGAAATGGGGTAACGGGAGTACTCAAAGTTGCATCTACATATGGTGGAACATCTGCCGGAAACCGTGCCGAATACATTGCAGGAGCCTGTTATTTGCATAGTGGGGATTTTAACAATGCCATCAGGCATTTGAAGGAATTTTCTACCAGCGCTACCCAGGTACAAACAGCTGCGTATTTAATGCTTGGTGACGCCAGTTCCGAAATCAATAAAAACGATGACG
>CAZKPH010000242.1:0-4001 GCA_964554605.1 uncultured Ferruginibacter sp. | reverse complement strand
TATAAGAAGTGTAAAAAAAAAGTAAAAAACTTTGTGGTTAACTGTAATAAAATTATTTTTGTCCATCATCAAAGTAGACTTATTAATTGTTATGATTATTACTTCTCATATCCGAATGTGTTCCTGTTGTTGTATAACACATACATGCCATACATGCTAGTCAGTATCCTTTGATTTTTTCATAACAATTTATAATCCATTACAATTTATAATATGAGTGCTGTTAAAACTGAAAAATTATCTGAAATACTCTACCAAATTAGTAGACTAAACATTGCGGAAAGCATTAAGTATTTTACAACAAATTTTGAGGGCGCAGTAACTTTTTCTTCTAGTTTTAGTTATGAGGATCAGATAATTACACATGAAATATTAAGCAATAGCCTACCCGTTGAAATATTTACCCTGGATACGGGGCGTATTTTTCCGGAAACTTATTCTGTTTGGAGCAGTACAAATGCCAAATATGGTGTAAATATTAAAGCTTTTTATCCGGATAAGGATGCCTTGCAGCAGTTTGTGGAAGCAAAAGGACCTAATGCTTTTTATGAATCTGTTGAAAACAGAAAGGAATGTTGCCGCATTCGAAAAGTGGAACCACTTAAACGGGCTCTGGCCGGAAAAAAGGTATGGATAACCGGGTTAAGGGCAGAGCATTCACCAGATAGGAATGATCTGCCAGCCGTGGAATGGGATGATGCTAACCAGGTAATTAAATATCATCCATTACTGTTATGGACTACCGAGCAGGTGATAGAGCATATTCGCGAAAATCAGATACCCTACAATCCTTTGCATGATAAAGGTTTTATCAGCATTGGTTGTGCACCCTGTACCAGGGCGGTAAAGCCCGGTGAAAGTTTCAGGGCTGGGCGCTGGTGGTGGGAAGACGCATCCAAAAAGGAATGCGGGTTACATGTACATTGACAGTTATTTAACAACGTTTTTCGGGAAACGTAACAGACTTGCCCCATACAGTTGTTATTATTGATACAAAAACACAGAAAATACAGTATATAATGAGTACAAGCAGAAAACTAAATTATCTTGAGTTATTAGAATCAGAGGCCATACATATTTTTAGGGAAGTGGCCGGGCAATTTGAAAGGCCGGCTTTGTTATTCTCCGGGGGGAAAGATTCTATCGTATTGGTACATCTTGCACTTAAAGCCTTTCGCCCGGGGAAATTCCCTTTCCCTCTCGTTCACATCGATACAGGGCATAATTTTCAGGAAGCGCTTGATTTCCGAGATGAACTGGTAGATACCATCGGCGAAAAGCTTATTGTTAGAAAAGTTGAAGATACTATCCGCCAAAAAAACCTGACTGAACAAAAAGGAAAATTCGCAAGCAGGAATGCATTGCAGACATATACGTTGCTTGACGCAATTGAAGAGTTTGAATTTGACTGTTGTATTGGAGGCGGCAGAAGAGATGAAGAAAAAGCCAGGGCAAAAGAAAGGATATTTTCCGTAAGAGATGAGTTCGGGCAGTGGGACCCAAAATTACAGCGCCCTGAGCTTTGGAATACATATAACGGCAGGATCAATAAGGGCGAAAATGTACGAGCTTTCCCGATCAGTAATTGGACGGAATTGGATGTCTGGAATTATATTCGGGCTAACAATATTCCATTACCGTCTATTTATTTTGCGCATGAAAGAGAAGTTTTGGAATACGACGGCCAGCTAATCGCTACTTCCCGGTTTATCCAGATAGACCCAGCCGATGTGGTTTCCAAGAAAAAAGTACGATACAGGACAGTAGGGGATATGACTTGTACAGCAGCCGTTGAGTCTAGTGCTACTGACCTGGAAAGTGTAATTGCTGAAATTATTGCAACGAAGACCAGTGAAAGAGGCGAAACAAGGATTGATGATAAAGTGAGTGAAGCGGCCATGGAAGACAGGAAAAAGAATGGATATTTCTAATTGAGAAAAAAATTACAAGCGAAATTTATTCTAAAGAATTAAATATAAAACACAGATAATGGATATTTTACGATTTATTACAGCCGGAAGTGTGGACGATGGTAAGAGTACGCTTATCGGTAGGTTATTGTACGACAGCAAGTCAATTATGATAGACCAGTTGGAAGCGATAGAAAAACAAAGCCGGAATAAGGAAGACGGAGAGATTGACCTGGCATTGCTTACAGATGGGTTGCGGGCAGAAAGGGAACAAGGAATTACAATAGATGTGGCCTATAAATATTTTTCCACGCCTAAACGAAAATTTATTATTGCAGATGCTCCGGGGCATATACAGTATACGCGTAATATGGTTACCGGTGCGTCCAATGCCGATCTTGCCATCATTTTAATTGATGCCAGGAATGGTGTGATTGAGCAAACCCGCAGGCATTCCATCATTGCTTCCTTATTGAATATCCCCCACATTGTTGTTGCGGTAAATAAAATGGACCTTGTTGGGAATTCTAAAGAGGCTTTTGATAAAATCGTAGCCGATTATAATGTCGTAGCCGATTTTCTTGGTCTGAAGGATGTGAAATTTATTCCCATAAGCGCTATAAATGGAGATAATGTAGTTGATAAATCAGCTAATTTTCCATGGTATGTAGGCGAATCTTTGTTGCATATATTGGAAAATGTAGAAGTGGCTGATGATATTAATTATACTGAAGCCCGTTTCCCGGTGCAATATGTCATACGGCCTCAAACCGATGATCTGCATGATTATCGTGGATATGCCGGAAAAGTGATAAGTGGGGTTTATAAAAAAGGCGATAGCGTGATAGTACTTCCTTCCGGTTTAAGCAGCACAATTTCTACTATAGAGATTGGAGGAAAAGAAGTGGAAGAAGCATTTGCCCCACAAAGTATTATCATACATCTGGCGGATGATATAGATATCAGCCGTGGAGATATTATTGCGAAAAAAGAAAACCTGCCTTCAGTTGAGAACGAACTGGAAGCAGTTCTGTGCTGGATGGGCGGTAAACCGCTTGTGCCCGGCAATAAATATTACCTACAGATTAACAGCAGGGTAGTAAGGGCTATTGTCAGGGAAATAGAGTATAAGTTAAACGTAAATACATTGCAACATGAGCCGGCTCCCGGACAGGCTTTATTGAATGATATTGTTAAAGTGAAGATAAAGACAGCATCGCCGGTACCTTATGATTCATATAAGAAATTGAGAGTAAATGGAGGAGCCATACTAATAGATGAAACGAGCCATGTTACTGTAGGAGCTTGCATGATTCAATAATTTAAAAAGCATTCAGAGAATAATGATGACGCACGAAGAATTTATAAACACATTGTTAAATCAAAACCAGGCATGCACAGGGAAGATACCCAATAAGCAGATGGCACAGCATTTTGCAGATGGGCTGTATCAACTTATGTTTGGATGCGGGCGTTCATCTCGTAATACAGAGCAGAGCCTGATGGAATTATATGAAGCATTGAAGGACCAGTTTTCGCATTTGCTCAAGGAATTGAATGTAAGTGATTCGGATATAATTGGGCATCGTAAGATTTTTTTTGATGCCTTACCGGATATATATCAGAAACTGCTTAAAGATGCAGAAGTCGTTGTCAATTTTGACCCTGCGGCGGAGAGCCTCCAGGAGGTACTGGCGGCTTATCCCGGTATTTACGCCATTGCTATTTACAGAATGTCGCATCAGTTGCACCTGCAGGGATTGAAAACCCTTCCGCGTTTGCTGGGCGAATATGCGCATAGTGCAACCGGTATCGATATACACCCGGGGGCTACTATAGGAGAATCTTTTTTTATCGATCATGGTACAGGAATCGTAATTGGAGGTACGACTATTATAGGAAATAATGTCAAAATATACCAGGGTGTTACGCTAGGAGCGTTGAATGTATCGAAAGAACTTGCCAAAACCAAGCGGCATCCTACTATTGAAGACGATGTAATCATTTATTCGGGTGCTACGATTTTGGGAGGAGATATTGTTATTGGCAGCCAAAGTGTGATAGGGGGCAATGTGTGGCTAACAAATAGTG
>CAZKPH010000241.1:0-4013 GCA_964554605.1 uncultured Ferruginibacter sp. | reverse complement strand
AGTTCATATGCATCCCAATCGGTTATGGGTTGTTTTGCTACTCCACTTTCTATGGCAGCTTTAGCAACCGCAGGGGCAACGGCTACAAGTAGCCTGGGATCGAGCGGTTTCGGAATAATATATGTTGGCCCGAATGAAAGGTTTTTTTCATTGTAGGCGAGGTTTACGATATCAGGCACCGGGGTTTTGGTAAGATCAGCCAAAGCTTTTACAGCAGCCAGTTTCATTTCTTCATTGATAGTAGTAGCCCTGACATCCAAAGCGCCGCGGAAAATATACGGGAACCCCAGTACGTTATTTACCTGGTTGGGATAGTCGCTGCGTCCGGTGGCCATAATAAGGTCCTTGCGGGCAGCGGTGGCATCGTCGTATGATATTTCTGGATTAGGGTTGGCCATGGCAAATATAATAGGTTTGCGTGCCATTTCTTTTATCATTTCCCCATTGAGTATATTACCTTTACTCAGGCCAATGAAAACATCGGCACCTTTCAGCCCTTCTGCAAGAGTACAGGCCGGTTCATTTACAATAAATTCTTTCTTCATTTCATCCAAATCGGTTCTGCCGGAATGGATCAATCCTTTGCTATCAAATACTTTAATATTTTTTTTCTGGGCGCCTACACTTATATACAATTTCATGCAGGAAATTGCAGCAGCACCAGCACCGTTAACTACGATCTTTATTTTGGAAATATCTTTCTTTTGTAGTTCACAGGCATTTAGCAAGGCAGCAGCAGAAATAATGGCAGTTCCATGCTGGTCATCATGCATGATAGGTATTTTAAGCTGCTCTTTCAGTTTTTGTTCTATGTAAAAACATTCCGGAGCTTTAATATCTTCCAAATTGATACCACCGAAAGTAGGCTCAAGGGCTTTTACAATTTGTACAAATTTATCGGGGTCAGTTTCGCTGATCTCAATATCAAATACATCTATATCGGCAAATATTTTGAATAAAACACCTTTTCCTTCCATTACAGGTTTTCCGGCTTCTGCGCCGATATTGCCCAGCCCGAGTACGGCGGTACCGTTACTAATAACACCTACTAAATTACCTTTGGCAGTGTATTTATATACATCTTCCGTATTGGCGGCAATTTCCAAACAGGGTTCGGCTACACCGGGAGAATATGCAAGCGAAAGATCCCGTTGTGTTTTGGCTTCTTTAGTTGGGACAACTTCAATTTTACCAGGCCTTCCTTTTGCATGGTATTCGAGGGCCTGTTGTTTTCTTAATTCTTTAGACATGATTGGATAATTTTTAATTCAGTTTCAGAAGAAACGGGTTTAAGCGGCTGCAAATTAATCCAATTGTAAACTGATAAAATTTAATAACAATTACCCAATGCAATGATATAAATCAGTTTTTTAACCTATTGCGCCTATCGAAGCCATCATTCCGGCGCCGGTAACGATTGCGTCCTCATCAATATTGAATGTAGGTGTATGTACACCGCTGGTGATCCCTTTTTGAATATTTCCGGCTCCAAGCCTGAAAAAGCATCCGGGTATTTCATGAGAGTAATAAGCAAAATCTTCTGCTCCCATTCTCAGTTCGGTTTCTTCCACATTTTCTTCGCCGACATACATACTGCCGATTTTTTTTGCGGTTTCAGTAAGTGCTGCATTATTGAGAACGCAAGGGTAGCCAACATCTATCCTAATATCAATTTCTGCGCCCATGCTTTCTACAATAGAAGTTGCAAGCTGTTTAATAAGCTCATGCGCTCTAAAACGCCATTCTTCATTCATTGCACGGAATGTGCCCATTAGGTTTACTTCCGAGGGTATTACATTGGTTGTGTTACCGCCCTGGAAAGCGGTAATAGATAATACGGATGGGTTAAATGGATTATTGCTCCGGCTAATAATCTGCTGCATGGCAATAATCAGATGTGAGGCGGCTAGGATCGGATCGGCAGTAAACTGTGGGGCAGCAGCATGGCCTCCTTTTGCTTTAATTCTAATGTAAATTTCATCGGCACTTGCCATGACCATACCACTTCTGAAACTTAGTTTACCTACTGGCAGAGCCGGCAAAACATGCAATGCGTATATGCGTTCTGGTGCGGGGTTTGTGAGAACCCCTTCTTTGATCAGTATACTTGCTCCACCCGGGTTTTTTTCTTCTCCGGGTTGAAAAATCAGTTTAACAGTACCTTCCCATTCCTCCTTCAGGTCATTTAATATTTTGGCAGCACCAATCAGACATGTTGTGTGTACATCATGTCCGCAGGCATGCATAATACCAGGGCGTACAGATTTATAGGGGATATCATTTTCCTCCGTGATTGGTAATGCATCCATATCTGCCCGTAGTGCAACAATTCTTGAATCGGGATTTCTCCCTTTGACGATCCCAATAACACCAGTATCCGCCTTTATTTCAAAAGGGATATTAATTGCTTTTAGTTTTTCCTGAATAAACAAAGAAGTGTCAAATTCTTTGTAACTCAATTCGGGGTTAGCGTGTATATGGTGGCGTATTTCTATTAGTTCCTGAGAATATTTGTCAGCAACTTTTTTTATTTGGTGAATCAGTTTTTCGCTCACATTGCGGGGATTTAATGAATTCTCGGTATAATACGTTTATTTAGTATTTGTGTCCGTGTCTTTATTCTTATCCGGTTTTACCTCAATGATCTCGGGGACAACATATATATTCGTTGTTACCAGTTTAAGACGTAATATCTCCGATTTATATTTGTCTGCGTCTGTTTTTTCCAGAAAATTACCAAATTTTATTTTGATGTTGGGAGGCTGGAAACTCATATAAACTTTTTGATCGGGAAATCTTTGCAATAGTTGTGCCCTTACTTTCATAGCCAATGCCCTGTCGTTAGTACTTAAAAGCATAAGCCTGTAACCCTTGGCATTTCTCGGCCCTAATGCCAGCGCCTCATTATATTCTATTTCTTTTTTTGCCAGGATATCCAGCCTGTTGTCTTTTATTACGGAAATAGTTCCCGGGATATCATCATTTCCACGAGGTATTGGGGGATTATTTAATGTATCCTGCGAAAAAGAGCGGACAGCGATAAAAAAACTTATTATCAGAAATGTAGTCTTCATTAAAAAATATTCTTTTACAAAAATAAGAATTAATATGCTGCTTTGGAGCCGCCGATATTTTTTATGTGATGCCAGGTTGTTTTTATTTCCTGCAGATCCTGTATCAGGTAAGGAGATTGGCCTTCTTCTGCCCACCAATCAATTTTTTCATATTGAATGATGCGTTTTACATTTTGCGTAGCTTTTTCCTGCAAAGTTTTTTTCAAAGCAATATTCCTTTCACAGAAAACGACAGCATTGATATCCATGTGATCAGCAAATTGTGGGGCTAGTTCGTCTATCTTCCCTGTTAGAATATTTACTACTCCTCCCGGCAGGTCTGATGTGTTTAATACTTCTGCAAAAGTAACAGCACAGAGGGGTTTATTTTCCGATGCCAAAACAACACATGTATTGCCTCCGGCGATGGCAGGGGCTATAACAGATATTAATCCTAGCAACGAAGAATCCTGCGGTGCAATGATTGCCACGACACCTGTTGGTTCCGGAACAGAAAAATTGAAATGTGATGTTGCAACAGGATTTACCGTGCTGAATAATTGCTGGTATTTATCGCACCAGCCTGCATAATAAATTAACCTGTCGATTGTAATATTAACTTCTTTAAGTGCATTTACACTGGAAATATCCTGTCTGATAAGTTCTTCAACAAACTGTGTTTTTCGCCCTTCCAGCATTTCTGCAATACGATAAAATATCTGTCCGCGGTTAAATGCAGCCCGGCTGCCCCAGCTACTTTGAGCGGACCTGGCTGCCACGACAGCATTTCTGAAGTCTTTTCTGGAAGACAGGCAAATGTTTGCCAGAGGTTCACCCTTTTTGTTTTTTGGGGTATAGTACCTGCCGGATTCAGTGCGTGGGAATTGCCCCCCGATATATATTTTATATGTCTTCAATACTTCAAGCCTTTTATTTGTTAATGATGTACTGTCCATATTT
>CAZKPH010000240.1:0-4019 GCA_964554605.1 uncultured Ferruginibacter sp. | reverse complement strand
CCTGATTAGGGTCTATATGGGTTGTTTCAGTATCAAAGCAGAGTTCTTCCTGTTTAGTTGCCTGCGATAGAAAGGAAATAATTTCGTTGTTGCCCGCAAGAAGCATATAATTATGTGGCGTATTACCGATGTTTTTATCCGCATGTATATTTTCTCCCGAAGGTATTTCTATATCTGCTGCCCTGCCCATAGTTTCCCGTATGGGCGAAGCAGCATCATTTCCAAAAAGATCCATTTGTGAAATACCCGGCACACCTTCGCCGACAAGCCTTGTATGTGTTTCTACCGGCATAGGGATATCTTCTCCCAATAACCTTTTGGCCAGTTGCCGGAATTCCAGTTCTGTGAAAATATCCGAAAGGGCATCTTTATTTTTTTCCTTTAATCTGAAATCTTCTTCATGGAATACAACAGGCACATCTGTAATGATAGTAGCGAGTTTTTTACTCATAACGGCCAGATCTTTCCCTGCTCTGATCTTTTCTCCCAGGACCCCTTTTATGTGATCTGCATTTTCGAGTACACCTTCCAGCGAATTGTATTCTTTCAGCAGTTTTGCAGCGGTCTTTTCGCCAACTCCCGGAATACCCGGTATATTATCAACCGCATCGCCCATTAACCCCAGCATGTCTATTACCTGGCTTACATGGTTTATATTCCATTTTTTGCAGACTTCCTGTGGCCCCAGTATTTCGTGTATATTACCCTGGTAAGGCGGTTTGTATATTTTTATATTTTCGGATACCAATTGGCCATAATCTTTATCCGGTGTAACCATGAAAACCTCATAACCGGCTTTTTCAGCCTGTTTTGCCAAAGCGCCGATAATATCATCTGCTTCGTAGCCGTCCATTTCTATTACCGGGATATTCATTGCTGTAATAATTTTTTTTATATCCGGTACAGCCGAAAGAATATCTTCAGGGGTTTCCTGTCGGTTGGCTTTATAATCTGCAAAATCCGTATGTCTTTCCGTAAGGGCATGCGTATCGAAGCAAACAGCCATGTGTGTAGGCTTCTGGTTGGTAATAAGGTCAATCAATGTATTGGTAAATCCAAACTGCGCATTAGTATTTCTTCCCTTTGTTGTGGTACGCGGGTTACGTATAAGGGCATAATATGCACGGAATACCAATGCAAAAGCATCCAGCAGAAATAGTTTTTTTTGCATGAGGTAAAAATACAGAAAGTTTAGTGTCTGCAGGCAGCAACAATAATAAGTTTACTACTCTGTTTCGTATGGGAAATCATTCCACTACACCCTCTTTTATCTCAGTCCAGAGTTCCCGGTAAGATTGCGATGCTGGGCTTGTATTGGCAAATTCCATCACAGGGGACTTGTGAATGCCCATTTTTTCTACGTCAGAAAGATAAGGAATATAGCCCTGGAAAAATCGTTTGTCTTTATATAGTTCAGACATGATTTCATTGTGCATATTCTTTCTTAGGTCGACCATAGTAAAAAAGCACATCATTTTGCTGCCGTCCAGATCTTTTTCCTTAAAAAAGTCCTTTACCATATGATATGTACGTATAGACAATGTAGTAGGGATAACAGGCATAAGCACAATATCTGCTGCTGTGAAAATGTTTTCGGCTAATGTACTGAATCCCGGGGGGCAATCGATGAAAAGAAATTCATATTCCTTGTCTAAAAGTTTTATTGCGTTTTTCAACCTGTTTTTATTTCCCTTCATTTCTTCCAGCATAATGTCGAAACTTTTAGCAGATATATCGGCAGGTATCACATCCAGCATTTCAAAATCTGTAGAAAGGATAGCATTTTCAATCCGGCTGTCTTTATTGATGAGTTTTTTAATGCCAGGATGTGTTTTGGGTTTGGCTTTGTAATAAAAAGAAGAAGATCCCTGAGGGTCGATATCCCATAAAAGAGTTTTAAAACCATCGGCAGCTGCCAGGTAGGCAAAATTTACACAACTGGCTGTTTTTCCTACACCACCTTTTAGATTATAAAGAGCAATTGTTATCATAATCGGTTTTTTAGTAATTGGAAGTTACAAAAAATCCGAGAGGATATAAACCATTAACTTTTTTATGCTTTCATTTTCTTCAGGTCTTCCTGCATGGCAAACATTTCGTCTCTCAGGCGGGCGGCTTCCAGGAAGTCCATATCCCTGGCGGCTTTTTCCATTTCTTTCTTTTTGCGGGCAATCGCTTTTTCCAACTGGGGAATGGTTTGATAGGCGGTTTGCTCTTCGGCAGCCATGTTGGCAATGTTTCCTACGTCTTTAACGGCATAGGGGCTGCCAGCGTCAAACCCTTTAATATCCAATACGGAACCTTGTGCAAAAACCTGTTCTTTACTCTTAACGATAGTTTGCGGAATAATGCCATGAGCCGCATTGTAAGCAATTTGTTTTTCGCGTCTTCGCTGGGTTTCGTCGATGGTTTTTTGCATACTTTGGGTAATTTTATCTGCGTAGAAGATAACCAGCCCATCTGCATTGCGGGCTGCTCTTCCGGCGGTTTGTGTGAGGCTTTTTTCATTGCGTAGAAAGCCTTCTTTATCTGCATCCAGGATTGCCACCAGGGACACTTCCGGGAGGTCGAGCCCTTCTCTGAGAAGGTTTACGCCTACGAGTACATCTATTTCCCCAAGGCGAAGCTGCCGGAGTATCTCTACTCGTTCCAGTGCATCCACTTCGCTGTGAATATATTTGCTTTTGATATTGATGCGATGCAGGTATTTATCCATTTCTTCTGCCATTCGTTTGGTAAGTGTGGTTACCAATACTCTTGCGCCTTGCGATACCCTTTTGTCAATTTCATCGAGCAGGTCATCTATTTGATTAATGGAAGGGCGAACTTCTATTGGCGGATCGAGCAGCCCGGTGGGCCTTACAACCTGTTCTACAACTACTCCGCCGGTCTTTTGCAATTCATAATCGCCGGGGGTGGCCGAAACAAATATGGTTTGTGGTAACAGGTTCTCGAACTCATGGAAATTGAGTGGCCTGTTGTCGAGCGCTGAAGGCAGGCGGAAGCCATATTCCACCAGTACCATCTTGCGGCTTCTGTCTCCTCCATACATACCGCTAACCTGTGGAATGGTTTGATGGCTTTCGTCTATTACGCAAAGGAAATCGTTCGGGAAATAGTCCAGCAGGCAGTAAGGCCGGGTACCGGGTTTCCTCCTGTCAAAAAAACGGGAATAATTTTCTATACCGGTGCAATATCCCAATTCTCTGATCATTTCCAGATCGTAATTGACTCTTTCACTTATACGCTGTGCTTCGAGGAGTTTCCCGGCATTTTTGAAATAGCCAACCTGTGCGGCTGTTTCATCTTGTATTTCATAAACTACCTGTTGTAAGATATCTTTAGGAGCAAGATAAAGGTTGGCCGGGAATATGGCGGCATTATCAATATAACTGATACGTTTACCCGAAGAAAGCTCGAGCGTTTCAATCGTTTCTATTTCATCTCCGAAGAAAGTAATACGGTAACCGAAATCAACGTAAGGCAGGTTGATGTCTACCGTATCGCCCTTTACCCGAAAAGTACCCCTTGTAAAGTCTCCTTCGGAACGGCTGTAAAGGCTATTAACCAGCGAATGCAGAAATCCCTGGCGGGATAGTGTCTGGCCTTTTTGAATGCGGATGATACCGTTTTCAAATTCTACGGGGTTGCCCATGCCGTAGATACAACTTACACTTGCCACAATAATTATGTCTCTTCTGCCGCTTAATAATTGTGCGGTGGCTTGCAGCCGGAGCTTATCCAATTCTTCATTGATGCTGAGGTCTTTTTCAATATAGGTATTGGAAACGGGCATATATGCTTCCGGCTGGTAGTAATCGTAATAGCTAACGAAATAACCGACAGCATTTTCAGGGAAGAACTGTTTGAATTCTCCGTATAATTGTGCTACAAGTGTTTTGTTGTGTGTGAGTACGAGTACGGGTTTTTGTACCTGTTGGATGACATTGGCAATGGTAAATGTCTTACCGCTGCCGGTAACTCCCAGCAATGTCTGGTATTTTTCGCCATCCAGCACT
>CAZKPH010000239.1:0-4022 GCA_964554605.1 uncultured Ferruginibacter sp. | reverse complement strand
CTGGTAATCACATTGAACGGGGAAACCATTAAAAAAGTGGAACCTCATTTGGGATACATTCATCGTTCTATTGAAAAAATGTGTGAGAGCCTGACATACAGGCAATTCATATATGTTACCAGCCGTATGGATTATTTGTCTGCTCACATAAATAATCATGCTTGTGCCTTATGTGTGGAGAAGGGATTACAGGTTGAGATTCCATCCCGTGCACAGGTAATACGTGTTATTATGGATGAGCTTACCCGGATTGCTTCTCATGAATTGTGGTGGGGCGCTATTGCTATGGATCTTGGTGCATTTACTCCTTTCTTCCATTCTTTCAGGGAAAGAGAGGTTATCAATGACATCATGGAAGAAACCTGTGGAGCAAGGCTTACCATGAATTATATGGTACCCGGCGGGGTGATGGCGGATATCCATCCTAATTTTCAGATGAGGGTAAAAGAGTTCATTCAGCAATATAAATCCAAAATAGCCGAATACGATGAACTGGTTACTGGCAATATTATTTTCCGGAACCGGATGAAAGGAGTGGGCTATCTGTCTCCTGAGATGGCTGTTGCTTATGGATGTACAGGCCCTGTGGCCCGGGGCAGCGGCATTAGTTCGGATATACGTAAGCTTTATCCGTACGAAATATATGATAAGCTTGATTTTGAGGAAGTGCTGGATTACGGTGGCGATTCATTTGCCCGATACATTGTGCGTATAAAAGAAATGAACCAGTCGATTAAGATTATTGAACAACTGATTGACAATATACCGGATGGAGATTTTCAGGCAAAGACAAAAGCCGTATTGAAATTGCCCAAAGGAGAATTCTATACGCGGGTAGAAACAGCCAGGGGAGAACTGGGTGTATACATCGTAAGCGAGGGAGGGAGTACACCTTACCGTATTAAGTTCCGTTCACCGGGTTTTTCCAATCTTTCGGCACTGGACCATATGGCCAGGGGCAGTAAGTTGGGTGACCTTGTAGCAATGATGGGAACGCTGGATTTGGTTATTCCGGATATAGACAGGTAAACAGGGTTATTTATTAAGAAAGTAAAATGAAAAAGAAGCATGTGGAGTTTTTCGGAAATATCTAAAATGATAGATGTGTGGCTGCATCAGCAGTTCACCCGGACATTTGCTCTTACAATAGAGATGGTACTGGCAGGCATTTGTATCATATCCTTGTTTGCTGTATTGGGGCTGGTATTAGTGATTATGGAACGGAAAGTGTCTGCATGGATCCAGATAAGGTTAGGCCCTAACAGGGTAGGGCCGAAAGGTTTGTTGCAGTCTTTGGCAGATACAGTAAAATTGCTGGTTAAAGAATCGCTGACTCCTACGGGCGCTGATAAGTTTTTGTTCAACCTGGCACCGTTTGTAGCAATGATGGTAGCTATGTTGTTGATGGCTCCTATTGCGTTTGCGAGAGATTTTCAATTGTGGGATATCAATATAGGAGTGTTATATGTGTCTGCTTTATCTTCTGTATCGGTTATCAGTATTCTGATGGCTGGATGGTCGAGCAATAATAAATATTCGCTGATGGGAGCTATGCGTTCCTGTGCCCAGATTGTGAGCTATGAATTGAGTGCGGGGTTATCTGTACTGGCGGTAGTGGTATTGACCGGTAGCCTTAAGCTATCGGATATTATCTATTCTCAGGCTGATGGATGGTGGATATTTAAAGGGCATATACCGGTTGTCATTGCGTTTATAATTTTTCTTATTGCTGTTACTGCCGAGACTAACCGAGCTCCTTTTGACCTTGCTGAAGCTGAGTCTGAACTGACGGCTGGGTTCCATACGGAATATGCAGGGATGAAGTTTGCGCTTTTCTTCCTGGCTGAATATGTGAATGTGTTTATTGTATGTGCTATCGGGGCTACCTTATTCCTGGGTGGATGGATGCCGTTTCATATCGGGCACTGGGATGCTTTCAATCATATAATGGATTATATACCGTCGAGTATATGGTTTTTCGGAAAGACATTCTTCCTGATATTTCTGATTATGTGGTTTCGTTGGACATTTCCCAGGTTGCGTATTGACCAGTTGCTCAATCTGGAGTGGAAATATTTGTTGCCAATCAGTATGGTGAATATAATACTGGTGACGGTGATGGCTATTTTGAAATGGCATTTTTAAAATTGAGGGGCTGAATAGCGGGATATTGTACAAGAGTGCGACGCCAATGAAGCTGAAAGATGTGATGCTGCCGGGTACATAAAAATACCGGGGCTTACCGAATAAAAATTTTTTTGATAAAAAAATGTTTATAACAAGATATATTAAAGAAGTGCTGGGGGCGCTGAGATCGCTGGTTACCGGGATGAAAATGACGGGTTATTATTTTACCCATCATAAGGAGATTATTACGCAGCAATACCCTGATAACCGTGATGAAATGCAGCTTCCGGAAAGGTTTAAAGGGGAAGTTGTGATGCCGCATAATGAAAGTAACGAGCATCGTTGTACGGGTTGTACTTCCTGCGAACTGGCCTGTCCGAACGGGACAATTAAAATAGTTACACAGTTTGTGATGCTGCCGGAAGGGAAAAAGAAAAAAGCGATTGATAAGTTTGTATACCACCTGGAACTGTGTACGATGTGTGGCCTGTGTGTGGAAGCCTGCCCGTCTGATGCTATAAAGATGGCTCAAACCTTTGAACATAGTGTGTTTGACAGGAACCATCTGACAAAGATTTTAAATAACCCCGGTTCTAAAATCATGGAGGGTGTAGAATAATGAACGGATCAACAATTATATTTTACCTGCTTGCCATACTTACTCTTGTAAGTGCAGTGCTTTCCGTTACAACACGGCAAATATTCAGGGCGGCTATTTTTTTGCTGTTTTCGCTGATAGGGATAGCGGGTATATATTTCTGGATCGATTATGATTTTATAGCTGCAGTGCAGATTGTTGTGTATGTGGGAGGTATTATAGTGTTGATCATTTTTTCGATCTTTCTTACCCAGCAGGCGGGGGATCTTTTGCCGAAGCAAAAGGCGGGGCGGAGGTTTTTTTCGGCATTGGCTGCTTTTTGCGGATTTGCACTTTCTATGTGGCTGATTGCAAAGGAAACCTTCCAATCTTCTGCTGCCAGGGCAATAGAACCTTCTGTTACCAATATCGGGTACCAGGTACTGGATACTAACAAACAAGGATATGCGCTTCCTTTTGAACTGGTGAGTATTTTGTTGCTTGCCTCTATGATTGGCTGTATCATAATTGCATTAAGTAGTAAAACGGAATCGGAATGACAGAACCCGGATTATATCATATTTTATTCATTAGCGCTGCACTTTTCTTTTTGGGCGTTTATGGTTTTCTTACCCGGAAAAACCTTCTTACAATGCTGATGAGTGTTGAACTTATTTTGAATAGTGTTAACCTTAATTTCATTGCATTTAACAAGTATTTATGGCCGGGGAGCCTGGATGGATTGTTTTTTACATTATTTATAATAGTGATAGCCGCCGCCGAGGCCTCTGTTGCTATTGCGATCATTATTAATTTATACCGCAGTTCCCAATCTGTAGATGTGGACAATGCGGAAGAACTAAAGTATTAATTAACGATGCCAAATATTATTTCTATAGTGCTGATCCCTTTATTGCCGCTGGCGGCTTTTATATTGCTGGGGTTGTGGGGGCGAAAGTATGCCGGCAGGGCTGCAGGCTGGATAGCTACGCTTCTTTTGTTTGTATCTTTTCTGTTGTCATTGCATACTGCCTGTTCTTATTTTTTTGATTATGGGAAGCCAGCCGGGATATATCAGCGTATTGTGCCGTTTCGGTTTGAGTGGCTGAGTTTTGCTCCGGGCATTTCCATAGATATGGGTATTTTGCTGGATCCTATTTCCGTAATGATGCTTGTGGTAGTAACGCTGGTATCATTGATGGTGCATATATATAGCCTGTCCTATATGAAAGGCGAAGAAAGGTTTGCTACTTATTACGCTTTCCTCGGGTTGTTTACATTCTCTATGTTGGGTCTCGTTTTATCTTCCAATATCTTT
>CAZKPH010000238.1:0-4029 GCA_964554605.1 uncultured Ferruginibacter sp. | reverse complement strand
TAACAACAACCGGGTTATTTTTTACATCCTGTTCAAAGAAAAATTTGGATGTATCACCGGATTCCGCTTTAAGTACGGGTACATTCTGGCGAAATGAAAGCGATGCAACTCTTGGAATAAATGGAGTGTACGCAACCTGGCTAAATAGCTCAGAAACTTATATTTATAATCTGCAATTGTCTGACGATTGGTCTGATGATGCTATTCCAACAGGTTTTTGGCGGTTTTTTCGTTATTATTCATGGGGCATAGGTAACCTTAGCCCTACAAATGGCGATATAAATGGCTTTTGGGGCGATCTGTATACAAAAGTGAGGGCAGCGAATGTATTTCTGGATAATATCGGAAAATGTTCGATGAATGAAGATCTGCGCAACAAATATATAGGCGAGGCTAAATTTATACGGGCATTTCAATATGTGTTATTGTATAGTAACTGGGGTGAAGTGCCGATTGTGGACAAGCCTATTGTAGATGTAAATGTATTAAAAAACATGAGCAGGGCGCAAGCGGGCAAGACTGTAGAATTTATTCTAAGCGACTTGAACGATGCTATTTCAAAACTTCCCTCAACGGCTGTTGCCGGCCGGATTACAAAAGGGGCTGCAATAGCCTTGAAGGCAAGAATACAGTTGTATACGGGTGATTATGCTAACGCTGCAGCAACCGCTCAGACATTAGTGAGTTCTAATACCTATTCCTTATTTCGTCCCGCTGGAGGTAAAAACGGGTATAAAGAGTTAAGGAATACAGTACATAATAATAATAACGAGGAAATTCTTGGTTGGCAGTTTGATGGTATAAATAATAGCAACGGCTTGCCGGGATTAATCAGTACACTTGATATGGGGTTGGTTTCCCCAACTGATGCTTTAGTAGCGAGTTATGATTGTTATGACCCTGTTACTTTTGCACTAAAACCTGTAGACAATAGTACTGCAACAAGCAGATTTGTAAATCGTGACCCTCGCTTGGAATTTACAATCGCACATACCGGGTCTGTTAGTCCTTTCAATGGCAATGTGTTAAATTCTGAAACAGCGCCTTTATCTGCAAATTCAACCGGATATGCATGTGTGAAATTTGCCGGGGATCAAATGATTGCAGGTGCAGCAAAAAATTCGACCGATTATATTCTTATTAGATATGCTGAAGTGTTACTTACATATGCTGAAGCCAAAATTGAAGCTAATCAGATAGATCAAACTGTTTTAGATGCAATTAATGATGTAAGATCGAGGGCCTATGGCACTACTAAGAGTGATGTTACACATTATCCTGCAGTAACTAGTATGAATCAGGCAACACTAAGGCAGATTGTAAGAAAGGAGAGGAGAGTTGAGTTAGCTTTTGAGGGGCTTAGATGGTTTGACATAAAACGCTGGAAAATTGCCGCAGGCACAGGAGGAACAATGAATGGTTCTGTTTTAGGAGCTGTACGGGCAGACATGACTCAAATATCTGCAGGTACCAGAAATATGACTGATGATCATAATTATTTGAGGCCAATTCCTCAAACGCAGATAGATCTGTCAAATAAAACCTTAACACAGAATCCCGGCTATGGTAATTAAAGTTTAAATATTTCGTATTTTTTGGGTTATTTGATTTTTTGGTGGACCATGCATATTGCATGGTTCACCTTTATCTAAGATAATGGTGGCTTCTTTGTGCATGCTGTTTGTTCGGATATTTTCTATTCCGGCAGCTTTTCAGGGTATATCTATAGATTTAAAAAGGAAGCAATCAGAATATACTTTCTTAAAACTTTTTCAATCTTACATTTCAACAAATTTTACGCTACTTTTCATATAAATTCCGCTGGTTTACCGGCGTAATAAAGCAATAAATGCCGGGCTTTAACTGTGGGTTCGTCTGGCGATGTGGAGATAAATTATTGCTTAAAAAATATTTGTTTTAACCTAAATGAGTACCCCGGTTATAGGAGTACTATTTGGTACTATTGAGTATTAAATAAAACCGGGTTACTGCAGTTCCGGCATACTATTTTCCTCGGTTAACATTGTAGCGAAAATATAAGTAGGAGAATAATACCGAATAAAACAAATTGTGGCACAACATTAAATAATATTTATTAAAATTGTTCAATTATGTACAGATTAAATCATATACTTCGGCTGGGGTTTTTGATATTGCTGACATGCTTAAATAGTTTTTTAGCTTTTTCCCAAAAGCCCGTAAAAAGCAATATGCCTGTTGTGGGGTTGGCAATGAGATTATTGCCGACTCAATTTCAGCACTTTAAATTTGAAAAAATAGTGGGAGCCAAGGGTGATTTCTTTGAAATAGAGAGCAGTGGAAAAAAAATTCGTATTGGGGGCACTAGTTATATAGCTATGGCAACCGGCCTCAACTTTTACCTTAAATATTATTGTAATACCTCTGTTTCCTGGTATGCTGATGATCCCATAGAGTTACCTTCAGTATTGCCAGCGGTTCCGCATAAAATTACCCGCCAGGCCCGATGCAACAATCGTTTTTTCCTTAACTATTGTACTTTCGGCTATACAATGCCATGGTGGCAATGGAAAGATTGGGAACGGCTGATAGATTGGATGGCACTTAACGGTATCAATATGCCATTAGCTATTACTGGCCAGGAAGCTATCTGGTATAAAGTATGGAAAAAATTAGGATTGACGGATATGGAGATCAGGGACTATTTTACCGGCCCTGCGCATCTTCCCTGGCATAGGATGTCTAATTTGGATCATTGGCAGGGACCTTTACCGGTTTCCTGGCTGAATAATCAACTTGCGTTACAAAAGAAGATCGTTGCGCGGGAAAGCGAAATGGAAATGACTCCGATACTGCCTGCATTTGCCGGGCATGTGCCTGAAGCATTGAAGAACCGTTTTCCCTCTGCAAAAATTTCCCGATTGAGTGAATGGGGCGGATTCGAAGATAAATATCGTAGTTTCTTTCTTGATCCTTTTGACCCTTTATTTGCTGAGATACAAAGAGATTTTTTGCAGGAACAAACTAAAGCCTATGGTACCGCCCATATATATGGCGCTGACCCTTTTAATGAAGTGGTACCTCCAAGTTGGGATACTGGATATCTGGCAAGTGTTTCAAAGACCATCTACCAGACAATAAAGCAGGAGGATAAAGATGCTTCCTGGTTGCAGATGACATGGCTGTTTTACATAGATTCGGTATCATGGAATAAAGAGCGGATTAGGAGCTTCCTGCATGCAGTGCCCCAGAATAAAATGATTTTACTTGATTATTTCTGTGAGAATACCGAAGTATGGAAACGGACGGAATCCTATTTCGGCCAGCCATTTATCTGGTGTTATCTTGGAAACTTCGGCGGCAATACTATGTTGGCAGGAAATATCGAAGAAGTGGAGAAAAGAATGGAAAATACATTTGCGAATGCAGGAAATAATATGTGGGGCATAGGGTCTACCCTTGAAGGCTTTGACGTAAATCCTTTCATGTATGAATATGTTTTTGAAAAAGCATGGAGCAATGGGCCGGTTGATGTGGATGTGTGGATGAAAAATTGGGCAGACAGGCGCATAGGGAAAATTGATAAAAATAACAGGCAGGGATGGAGTAGACTTCTTGAAAAAATTTACAGGTTCCCGGCTAAATGTACTGAATCTACACTAACCAATGCCAGGCCAACGCTTGAGGGTAGTGGCAACTGGACAACCAATAATCAGATCGGGTATGATAATATTGACTTGCTGAATGCATGGGAAGATCTTTTAAAAAGTGGCGATAAAACCAGGAAATTATATAAGTATGATATTGTAAATATTGGCCGTCAGGCATTAGGGAATTATTTTACTATACTCAGGGATGAGTTTACAAGGAACTACCGGCAGAAAGATTTAACTAATATGAAACGTACAGCAGCCCAAATGATGGAGTTACTGGACGATATGGATGAACTGTTGTCTACACAATCATCTTTTTTGCTGGGGAAATGGATTAGCGATGCAAAGCGTTTAGGGGTAAATGCTAAAGAAAGGGAATATTATGAACGTAACGCAA
>CAZKPH010000237.1:0-4044 GCA_964554605.1 uncultured Ferruginibacter sp. | reverse complement strand
AATAATTTTTGAATGTTTACACCAGTTATTCAGAGTTATTCACAGGTTTTTCACAACATTCAGGCATGCATAAAAAAGAAATATTATCTGTACGGATAATTATACCATTAACGGAATATATTATACAATAGAAGAAGAAGGCTACATTTGCAGTATTCGCCATTATCACAATTACAGCCAATTTAATAAAAACGGGTATGTTGTCTACCATCATTTTCGCAATAATCCTGCTTCACTTGCTCGGAGGCATTGTTTACCTTGTATATAAACTTTCCCCGTCAAAGAAAAAGGAGAGTACAGAAGATTAATCGAAATGATATATATAAGTTCGGTGAACCTTATCTTTTTGGGCGCCTGATGCGGCATGAATAGCCATCATTTTATCGTTGAAATCGCCGACCCATGCCAGTTCCACACCTTTAATAGCGGGTATTTTTTCAACTTCCAACTGCAATTTCCGTATAAGTGCAGATTCTATGCCATGATTTTGATAATTCTTCTTGCACCCCATGATGATGATCCGGAGACGATTGACCGGCTTAGTTTTACTATACCAGAAATATTTTAGTTTGCCCCAGAGATTTAGTTCGCCATTTACATAACGTAGCACCTGATTTACATCAGGCAAACATAACATAAAAGCAATCGGTTCATTGTTATGATAAGCAAACCAAATAATTTTCTCGTTAACAATTGATTTCATCTGGCGAAATGACTCTTTGATAGTATCAATACCTATCGGCGTAAAATTTTCAAAATCATGCCAGGCATCGTTATACACCTCCCTGAAATCCTGTGCGTATTTTTCAAAATTCTTTGTTGTAAAATGCTCAAATGAGTACCCGGGTTTTTTCATTAGCCAATCGGCAATTCGGGTAAACCTGTCGGTAAAGGGTACATTGAGATCGAGAAAGTTTGTAAGCTGGTCGTATTGTTTTACAAAGCCATATCCCTCAAAAAAGGGCTGATAGTACGGAGGATTATAGTTCATCCCCATACTGGGAGGCTTAAACCCTTCCACAAGCAACCCCCAGAATTTATCATTTTCCCCGAAATTGACAGGACCAAGCATAGCTTTCATGCCATTCTGTTGTAGCCAATGCCTGGCAGTATCAAACAATAAAAAAGCCGCTTCTTTGTTTTCAATACATTCAAAAAAACCCATCCCTCCGGTCGGCACATTCGCTTTGTGTACTTTTTCCTGATTTATAAATGCAGCAACACGCCCGATACACACTCCGCCATCATCCTGCAGTATCCATCTTTTGCAAATACCATGTTTGAAAAAGCTATTAAGCTTTTCATCAAAAACCGCCTCGATATCGCTGTGTAAGGGACTTATCCAATTCTTGTCATTTCGGTATATGAAATGAGGAACCCGGATAAAGATTTTGGCAGTAGAAGAATTATTTACTGCTATTATTTTCATGAAACAAACATACAACTAATAAGCAGATTATTTATGAAAAAGAAATATTATTTTACTCATATATGATACGCTGCCTATCTCTTTTTCAGCGCCCGCAAAAAGTAAAGGAGGAAAAAAAGCCCGAAAAGATCGGGCTCACTAATTTTTAAAACCTATGCTTTTAGTGCTTATCAAGAAAGCTTGCAATCCCGTCGTGTGATGCTATCAAACCATCCTTTCCCGAATTCCAATTGGCAGGGCAAACCTCTCCGTTTTCTTCCGTAAATATTAATGCATCAAGCATACGTAATGCCTCATCAACATTTCTTCCCAGCGGAAGGTTATTTACCAACTGATGCTGGACAATCCCTGCCTTATCGATCAGAAACAACCCTCTGTATGCGATCATTTCAGCACTAGCAACCAAATTGCCCTCCTCATCGGTAGCATACTCGCCATTAAGTACGTCATAGGCAGCCGAAATAGTCTTATTCGTATCGGCAACTATAGGATAAGTAACTCCCTGGATACCACCCATTTTCTTACTTAACTGAAGCCATCCCCAATGAGATTGTTCCGTATCTGTACTACATGCAATTACCTGGCACCCTCTTTTTTCAAATTCGCCTAACTTTTCCTGAAAAGCATGAAGCTCAGTAGGACATACGAATGTGAAGTCTTTGGGATAAAAAAACAAAATGATATAATTTTTTCCGATAAAATCGTTCAGGGAAAAAGTTTCGACAATTTCATAGCCTTTTACAACGGCACTTGCGGTAAATAATGGTGCTTTCTTTCCAACTAATACTGACATAATTTTTGATTTGATTTAGAATACTGCAAAAATACAAACAATCTGCCAGCACAAATATTTACAAAAGATAAAAAAAACATAATACCGGATCATAGTTGCAACATTAGCTGACAAAAATCATACCTCTTTGTAACATAAGTAACATTCCGGAGAGAGCGCCAAAAATACTTTTGCTATAAATTAAGTAATAACTGGAAGTATGAAAAAACTGTTGATACTGGGTGCCGGAACCGGCGGCACCATGATGGCCAATCATCTTGCTAAAAAGCTGAATAAGAACGAATGGAATATTACAATCATTGATGCAAGAAAGGAACATTATTATCAGCCAGGGTACTTATTCCTACCTTTTGATATATACAAGCCTGAAGATATTATTAAACCCATCGATAAATTCATCCCTAAAGGCGTTCAACTCATTCAATTTGGAATTGACAAAATTGCTGCCAGTGATAATACGGTATGGCTTCAGGATGGGAGCCATCTCACCTATGATATTCTCATTGTTGCAACTGGCTCAAGGATAGCGCCCGAAGAGATCCCCGGTATGACTGGAAATGAATGGAAAAAATCCGTTTTTGACTTTTACACTTTTGAAGGCTCACTTGCTTTACGCAACAAATTGAGGAACTGGCAAGGCGGCAAATTAGTAGTGCATATAACTGAAATGCCTATCAAATGCCCTGTGGCGCCGCTCGAATTTGCTTTTCTGGCAGACGATTATTTCCAGAAAAAACAAATGCGCAATAAGGTAGAGATTACATATGTAACACCCATGAGCGGAGCTTTTACCAAGCCTAAAGCCTCTGCTGCCCTTAGCCATTTGCTTCAGGAAAAGAATATACAGATAGAAAGTGATTTTGCCATTGAAAGTGTGGATAATGAAAATAAAAAGATCATCGATTACGGAGGCAGAGAAATCCCCTTTGATCTCCTTGTGACAATCCCGACAAATAAAGGCGACGATATGGTAGAAAGATCCGGCTTGGGCGATGACCTTAACTATATACCCACGGATAAACAAACTTTACAATCCATTGCGCACAAAAATATTTTTGTTATCGGCGATGCAACTAATATTCCGGCGTCTAAAGCCGGATCAGTAGCCCATTTTGAGGCAGAGATATTGACAGAGAATATCTTGAATTATATGCACAACCAGCCTTTTAAAGAAAATTTCGATGGCCATGCGAATTGTTTTATTGAAACAGGGAAAGGCAAAGGGCTTTTGATTGATTTCAATTATACACAGGAACCTGTTGAAGGGAAATTCCCTTTTAATTCTATCGGGCCGCTGCAATTACTCAAAGAAAGTAAGGTCAATCATTGGGGCAAACTCGCATTTCGCTGGATATACTGGAATATGCTGCTAAAAGGTATCCCGATCCCATTTGTGCCGGCCAATATGAAACCCAAAAAAATTACATCTTAATCAAACTATAAAAAAACAAACATGGAAAAACAATATGCAGGCAAAGCCATCACTGTCAACGATGAAGGCTACCTGACAGACTTCTCTCAATGGGCAAAAGAAGTGGCCGAAGAAATTGCCAAAGAATATAATATTTCATTAACTCCCCGCCATTGGGAAGTACTCAACTATCTTCAGGAACAACACAAAAAGGAAGAAGCGCTTAGCATTAGGAAAATTGGGAAAAGCGGCGTTATTGATATCAAAGAATTCTATGAACTTTTCCCGGGCGGGCCGCTGAAAATTTCTACAAAAATTGCCGGTATCCCTAAACCTGCCAGTTGCGTATAACTTTCAACAATTTAAATCAATGTATATGAGCGAATATAATGGCGAGATCAAAAAAATGAT
>CAZKPH010000236.1:0-4077 GCA_964554605.1 uncultured Ferruginibacter sp. | reverse complement strand
GCATACGGGCTGGCTACGTAATATTATGATAAGGTATTGTACCACCGGGGAGCTGATGGTAAATATTTGCCTTGCATATGAGGATATGGCTGAAACAAACCGGCTGTTGCAATATTTATTGAAAAAAATCCCATCCATCACCACGCTTTTATATACAATTAACCCTAAGTGGAATGATAGTATTTATGATCTCGATCCGATTGTATACTACGGAAAGGGATATGTAGTGGAAAAACTTGGCAGATTTAAATTTAAAATAGGGCCCAAGTCTTTTTTCCAGACCAATACACACCAGGCGGAAAAATTGTATGGGATTGCTAAAGAAATGGCTGGTTTAACCGGAAACGAAACAGTGTATGATCTTTATTGCGGAACAGGCAGTATCGGTATTTTTATAAGTGATCTTGCTAAAAAAATAATTGGCGTAGAGGTTATTGAAGAAGCAATAGAAGATGCCTGGCAAAATGCACTATTAAATAATATTTCACATGCATCATTTTTTGCAGGAGATGTCATAAAGGTTTGTAATGATGATTTTTTTGCTGTTCATGGCAGGCCGGATGTAATTATCACAGATCCGCCAAGAGCAGGTATGCATGAAAAGTTGGTATTAAAATTACTTGAAATAAAGGCCCCACGTATTGTTTATGTCAGTTGTAATACGGCTACACAGGCAAGGGATATTGAATTGTTGAGCGAAAAATATTTAGTTGAAAAAGTACAGCCGGTAGATATGTTCCCACATACGCATCATATAGAGTCTGTAGCACTGTTGCACTTAAAATAAATTATATAAATTTACTTCATGGCATACAACAATTTTGGTAATTCCATTCAGCGAAACAGCCCCATAGTTTTTAACCTGATCATATTGAATGTATTGGTGTTTTTGGTTCAGTTATTGTTTGACGGGCACGGCGAGGTTATTGTTAATAATGCAGGGGTTGCTTATTATCAGTCAGGAGCAATAACAGAAAGGCTGGCCATACATCATTACAACTCCGTAATGTTTGAGCCATATCAGTTTGTTACTAATATTTTTGCACACGGGGGCATTGCTCACATAGCATTCAATATGTTTACGCTATATACATTCGGCGTATGGCTCGAGAGGCTTTGGGGTCCGAAAAGATTTCTTATTTTTTATCTTGCCTGTGGTATAGTAGCGGGTTTGTGTCAAATGATGTTCCTGAAAGATACAACCGTATTTGAACCCACACTGAACCAGACAATTATCTTGCCGGGAGGGGCACTTGGGGCATCCGGAGCTATTATGGGGTTGTTTGGGGCTTTTGCATACCTTTTTCCCAATGCAGAATTAATGATCATGTTTTTCCCCATGCCGATAAAAGCAAAATATATGGTATTTATAATGGCTGCAATTGATCTTTTCGGTGGCATACATGGAGGAAGTGCCGATAATATAGGCCATTATGCCCATCTTGGCGGATTGGGTATGGGATTTTTACTGGTATTGATATGGAACAAAACAAACCGAAAGACTTTTTATTAATGAATGGGAAATATTTTCTTTTTCCGTTTTTGTAATTTTAATCCGATATTTTTAAGTATGGGTGAAGCAGACAGATATATGGAATATAAGCGGCCTGTAAAGAAAATAAAACTAGGCTCGGAAAATAATGCAATAGTTGCTTTGCTTGCAATAAATATATTTTTCTTTCTGTTGCTGTCTGTCATTAATTTGCTTTATAATTATTACCAGTTTGACAAGCATTTATTCCAGGAAGAAGCATTGCCTTATTTTGCAATGCCTGCAAAGTCCAGCCTGCTTGTAAAGAGGCCATGGACAATACTTACTCAAATGTTTTCCCATATTTATTTCTTACATATTTTAAGTAATATGCTTTGGTTATGGGCATTTGGGTATATACTGCAACAAATCTCCGGGAATGGGAAAATAATTCCCGTTTACATATATGGCGGGCTATTAGGAGGGTTATTTTATGCACTGGCATTCAATGCAATGCCTTTTTTACCTCACCGTGAAGAAAATTCTTTGTTAATGGGTGGCAATGCCGGTGTAATGGCTGTTGCTGTTGCTACAACATTTTTGGCTCCTGACTTTCGTTTTTTCCGGAATATTGGCAAAGGAATACCCATATGGGTGCTTACCGTATTCTATGTACTGGCAGATATTGTTATCATTATCAAAATAGACGCTGCTTTAGGTATTGCACATATGGGAGGCGCTGTGGCAGGATGGGTATATATTTACAGGCTGAGGAAGGGGAAAGACGCTGCTTTATGGATGCATAACTATTATGATTGGTTTATTAATTTATTCAACCCACGCAAAAAAGGTGGCAATATCCAAAATAAAAAAGATAAGATATTCTATGATACCAAAGGAAGGGAACCCTATATTCGGAAAGCTACGATAACCCAGCAAAGAGTAGATGAATTACTGGACAAAATTAATCAGAAGGGATATCAGCATCTGACAGATGAAGAAAAAAAATTTTTGAGAAAAGCTTCTGAAGAAGATCTTTAAAGCAGGCGCTGGACGTAAAAAGATTGTCTCCAAAAGATTTAAATTTATATATGCCCAAAAACCTTTTCCGACGGCTGACAAAAAAATTTTTTGTAATTGTAAATATTACAATTGCATTGTTTTTCTTAATAGCCTGTTATGTCAGGTGGTTTCCCGAATCCGTTTCGTGGATAGCAGGGTTTATAACAATCATCTCGTTTTATTTGCTGGCAGCACTTATTATTTTTTTGATATTTTGGTTGTTTGCAAGCCCGAGATACATGCTCATTTCTGCTTTAGTACTTGCTTTTTCCCTAAATAAAATCAGGAACATTATTCCGTTACGGTTTTCTTCTTCCTTTACAACAGAAAAACAGGCAAAATCTATTCGTATTATGAGCTGGAATGTTGCCAGTTTCGATATCTTGAATTATTCAAAAACGCATAACACAAAGGTATTTCATCAGATGTTTGATCTTGCTAATCTCTATCAGCCGGATATTGCCTGTTTTCAGGAGATGGTAGCCGGAGATACAATTATATCCGGAGAGAACCAGGCTATTGAACAATATGCCCGAAACTTAAAATTCCCATATTATTCCTACTGTTATCAGCCTAAAGAAGATTGGTTTATAAATCTTCATTTCGGGATTGTAATATTTTCAAAATACCCAATCATCCGAAGCCGGACAATTTCTCACGACCCCAACGATTATAATTCTACTTTTCAATATACAGACCTGCAGCTGAGTAACAGCGACACGATAAGGGTCTTTAATATTCACTTGGAATCATTGCGCTTTACAAAGAAGAACTTTGATTACCTGCATAAAGATTTTGAAGGAAAGGCTTCTGATTTAGAATCGTCAAAGAGTATTTTTTATAAAATGAAAAGAGGAATAGAACGAAGAAGATACCAGGCAAATTGGATTAAGGAAGAGATAAATAAAAGCCCGTACCCGGTAGTTGTTTGTGGCGACCTGAATGATATTCCCAATAGCTATGCTTACGAAACGATTGGCGAAAGTCTTGAGAATGCTTTTGTTGAAAAAGGCAATGGTGTGGGAAGGACATTTTCAAGCATCTCGCCGACATTGAGAATTGACAATATTTTTCTTGAAAAAAGATTTACTGTAAAACAATATTACAGGGTAAAAAAGCGCCTTAGCGACCACTTTCCAATAATTGCAGATATCTCCATGAAAGAAGATCCAAGATAGGCTTTAGCCTTTTATGTTTCTTTCAGATTAATTTACCGGTATTCGCCATCAATCAGTAATTTGCAAGGAATAAAGGAACTAAAGAAAGGCTTATGTCATTAAAAATATATAATTCTTATACAAGGCAAAAAGAAGATTTCATACCTGTTACTCCCGGCCATGTGGGGATGTACGTTTGCGGGCCTACGGTAAGCGGAGAGAGCCACCTGGGCCATGCCCGGCCTTATATAACATTTGATATTGTTTACCGTTTACTTACTTATAAAGGATTTAAAGTAAGGTATGTGCGCAATATTACTGATGCGGGGCATTTTGAAGAAGAAGGGAAAGAAGCAGAAGATAAAGTAGGGAAAAAGGCTGTTTTGG
>CAZKPH010000235.1:0-4080 GCA_964554605.1 uncultured Ferruginibacter sp. | reverse complement strand
CCGATTTCCTGTGCAAACTCTTTTCCTTCGAGAAAAGAATTGGCTGTCTTGGCAGGCGCAACGGCAATCCCCATTTCAATCATCCACTGGCGGAATTTCTCCCTGTCTTCAGCTTTATCAATGGCTTTAATGTCTACACCAATCAGTTTCACTCCATATCTTTCCCATATTCCCAATTCATCTGCTTCTTTACACAAATTCAGGGCTGTTTGCCCGCCCATTGTAGGCAAAACAGCATCAATTGCGTTCTCATCAAGTATTTGTTCAATACTTTCAACAGTCAACGGCAACAAGTATACCCTGTCAGCCATCATGGGATCTGTCATAATTGTAGCTGGATTGCTATTGATAAGAATCACCTTTATCCCTTCTTCACGCAAACTTCTGGCGGCCTGTGTTCCTGAATAATCAAATTCGCATGCCTGACCGATGATGATTGGGCCAGAACCTATAATTAGAACAGATTGTATGGAATTGTCTTTGGGCATAATGTATGTTATAATAACCTTTATCGGGCGTGCAAAAGTACTTGTAAATGAGGTAAAAAAAAAGTGTAATGAGAAGCTTCTGTGAAAGCTAAAAATTTTTCATTTTTTTAATCATCTAGTACAGATTTTGCTTTTTTCTTAAAAATAGAGATGCCATTTTTTTGTGGGTATTTTTCCGGAAACAGGATTGTATTTCTAACAAGAATATTATTTGCTTTGCCTTCCGGTATCATTATACAGCTACCAAAAAAAGTCCATGTGTTTTATGCTAATTATCACTATTATTTGTTTCGGGGATTTACTATTAGTTTTGTACAACAAATCTGAGTATGTTTTCAAAGGGATCAATTTTCATTATTGTATTGGGTTTATTAATAATCAACGTAAACGCACAACTGTTTGCACCAAAAAATTATCCGCAGCATTACTTTATATGGCCCGTTGAAGCTAAAGTGGGTATTGCTGCAAATTTCGGGGAACTCAGGCCTAATCACTACCACATGGGGCTGGATTGCAAAACGGATCAAAAAGAAAATGCAAGAATATTTGCGGCAGCAGATGGATATATTGCAAAAGTAAAAATAGAGCCTTCCGGATTTGGAAGATGCATTTATATTAATCACCCGAATGGGCTGACAACTTTATATGCACATCTGAACGATTTTAATCCTGAACTCGAGAAATATATCACCAACCAGCAATATCAGTTGAAAAGCTGGAGTATTTTCATTGATATCCCTAAAGAGCTTTTCCCTGTAAAACAAGGTGATTTCATAGCCTACAGTGGCAATACCGGAGGATCGCAAGGCCCGCACCTGCATTTTGAAATCCGGGACACACGAACTGATAAGGTACTCAATCCTTTGCTTTTCGGGTTCCCCATTTTGGATAATATACCTCCCGATATTCTCCGGCTGGCTGTTTACGACCGCAATAAAAGTACTTATGAACAATCTCCCAGATTCATTACACTGAAAAGACAGAATGGCGCTTACGTAACTGTCCCGGGAACAATTTATATCAATACAGATAAAGTAAGTTTTGCAATAACGGCTTATGACAGGTATACAGGATCTACAAACAGAAATGGTATTTACCAAGCTGTTCTTTATGATAATCATGTGCCGGTTACCGGTTTCCAGCTGGATAGTATCAGTTATGATGAAACCAGGGAATTAAATGCACACATAGATTACAAATTGTATGACAATGCCGGTTCGTATGCACAACATTTGAGCCGTCTGCCGGGCTATGTACAGGGAGTGTATAAAGAATTTGCCGGAGATGGCATCCTGTCGTTGCCTGATGATAGTTCTCACGCCATTACTATCGAAGTAAGTGATGCAAATGGGAACACATCTGCAATTAATTTTTTCGTGAAAAGAAACAATAATGCCGTATCCCTTCCACGGCAAGCTCCATTGCGAAACAGGTTCATTCCCACACAGGCAAATATTTTTGAGAACAATAACCTCCGGCTCTATATACCGGAAAATTATACCTATGATTTTTTTGATTTCAGGTACAGCGAATCTGTTTCTTATAAAGGCCCCGTTTACCAGCTACATTACGGGTATGTTCCTGTACACGGGAAATTTCCGGTAAGTATAAAAAACATCACAACGACACATCCCGCCCGGATGGTAATGCACCGATACTGGAAAAACAAAAATGATTATGCCAAAGCAAGCCCTGGTAAGGGGGAATATAAAGACTGGTATACTTCTTATTTCAAAGCTCTGGGTAATATAGAACTCCTTGCAGACACCCTGCCACCTGTTATCACGCCAGTCGGTTTTAAGAATGGAATGGATTGTAGCAAACAAACCCTGATCATTTTTGTTATCACAGACAATACCGAGAACCTGGAAAACTTTTCAGCAATACTAGATGGCAAACAATGGCTTAGATTTACAAACGATAAAGGAAGGTCGTTTATTTACAGGTTTGATGAACATTGCCCCTCCGGGAAACACACACTTACAGTAAGCGTGGAGGATTGCGTCGGAAACAGGACAGAGAAAACTTATGACTTTATCAGATAATACAATGAAAATTCTAAAACCAGGCTCCAAAGCCCCTGCATTTAAAGGCATTGACCAAAACGGCAATATCATTTCCCTCAACGACTACAAAGGGAAGAAAATTGTTCTTTACTTCTATCCAAAAGACGACACGCCTGGATGTACAGCACAAGCATGTAACCTCAGGGATAATTATACAGTTCTTTTACAAAAAGGATTTGCTGTAATCGGGGTAAGTGTAGATTCGGTAAAATCGCACAAAAAATTCGAGAATAAGTATAAACTACCATTCCCTCTCATATCAGATGAAGACAAAAAAATAGTGGAAAAATATGGTGTCTGGGGCGAAAAAAAATTCATGGGACGTACATTTACAGGCATAATACGAACCACATTCCTTATAGAGGAAAATGGTAAGATAAAAAGGATTATCAGTAAGCCTGATACTCAAAACCATACAGAAGAAATTCTCAGTACATGGGAAAATGAGGCTTAACATAGCTGCAATGCAAAAACAATTATTAGGGTAAAGGGTTAATTAAAGCATATTGTTGCCAGAAAAAGGTTTCATGTGTTTGTAATTGCCGGGTTAAATGTACTTAAGACACAGCATCTTCTCACAGTTGCCTATTCAAATTTTGTATTCAAACCTGCATTTGATTATATAAAAAACGTACTGGCAAAAATGATATATACCAGTATTTTTTATAAGAAAAAACCGTCATAAACATTACCTTCATTTAATAGCTGATATTAAAGAGTTTGCATATTTTCATTAAGTATAAATGCATCGGGAATGGCAAATATCCAACCAGGCAATACATATTTCAAAATAAGAGAAAATTCATGGCTGGCGAGGGTTGCAGCCTGGAAGTTGAAAAGCGGCAATATGGCTATCGTTATCGGCAGCACAGTGTATTTATACAATGTTACCTCCAAAGATTTTCTTCAAAATGAAAAGTGGCTAAAACATGAGCTTTGCCATGTACGCCAGTTCAAAGAAAACGGATTAGTTTGTTTTATTCTAAAATACCTGTGGGAAAGTATCCGTAAAGGTTATTACAACAATAAATATGAAATAGAGGCCCGTAATGCCGAATCTGAATAATTATACAATCCATTCTATTTCGCCAAAGTTATACCTCTTGTCCAGCATATCTTTTGTATGAAGGCACCCGTGAGCATCCACACCTTTGATAACCGTCTCAAAAACCACATTTTCTTTCTTCAGCCGAACTGGAGTATTAATCTTATACAAACGGGCGTTGTATTCTTTTAATATTTCGGTTTTATGGCCTCTTAATAAATGATTGACCCTTTTTAATACACTGTGCTGCAACTCTTTGGTAAGAGCTACAACATCATTTTTTTTGCCGGTTATTTGTTTAATGGAAACAGGGTTTTGCAAAATACCATCAAATACAACCTGATTTACATTAATACCGATGCCGGCCACCGCCCATTTCCAGTGGCGTCCGGTTATAACATTCTCGATTAATATTCCTCCTGCCTTTCTGTCACGCCAGTACAGGTCATTAGGCCATTTAATGGAAACCTCATCTCCCGTA
>CAZKPH010000234.1:0-4085 GCA_964554605.1 uncultured Ferruginibacter sp. | reverse complement strand
TCATATTGCTATACAAAAGCAGGTAAAGCTACTAAATAGTTATGGTACCTGTATGTATTTGTGTACCTGCAGGGACAATGCCCATTTGGGATTATTTTTAATGTAATCCACAATTTCATCAAGCATACGTTCTAACCGGCCCCATTCCGGCTGAAGATACAATTTGCAATCGGGGGCTACCATACCGGCGTTTTTTTCTCCCCATTCAAAATCTGATGGATTATATACCACCACTTTGAGCTCGTTGGCTTTTGTGAATATTTCCGTTAGTGGTGCCTTGAATTTTTTTGGGGACAGGCATATCCAGTCAAAATAACCGGTAAACGTATGCGTGCCGGAAGTTTCCAGGTTAATTTCATACCCTTCTTCCTTTAAGGATTGTGTTAATGCAGAAAGATCGTGCAACAAAGGCTCGCCTCCTGTAATGACAACTAATTTGGCCGGTGTTTTTTTTATTTCCGAGATCAGAAAACGGATGCTTTGCAAAGGATGTTTTTCCTCCTTCCAACTTTCTTTTACATCGCACCATGTGCAACCGACATCGCATCCTGCAAGCCGAATAAAATACGCCGGGCGCCCCTGGTGATAGCCTTCGCCCTGAAGCGTATAGTAATGCTCCATTACAGGAAGCAAGGGTTCATTATTCTTCATTCTGTCGGTTGGGATATTCTTAAAAATTATAACACATTTTAATTATTTGCCAGTGCTATTGTTTCCTCAGAAAAGCATTGTAGGTATTCATCATCAATGCAGCAATAGTCATAAGCCCAACACCACCCGGGACAGGAGTGATATAACTACATTTGGGGGCTACATTTGCAAAATCCACATCTCCTTTTAATACAAAGCCCGATTTTTTTGTAGCATCCGGTATTCGGGTAATACCAACGTCAATTACAATGGCACCTTCCTTTATCATTTCGGCTGTAAGGAAGCCAGGTTTGCCTAATGCTGCCACAACAATATCAGCCTGCCGGCAAATATCTTTCAGGTTAGTTGTATGGCTATGGCATACTGTTACTGTACAATTTCCGGGATAATCGTTTCTGCTTAGCAGGATGCTTATAGGCCGGCCAACGATATGGCTTCTGCCGATAACTACCGCATGTTTTCCTTTCGTTTCTATCCCATAATGTTCCAGCATGAGCAAAATGCCGTATGGTGTTGCAGGGATAAAAGTAGGCAGGCCCTGAACCATATTGCCGATATTTTCCGGATGGAATCCGTCGACATCTTTGGCAGGATTGATTAGTTTAATAATAGAAGATTCGTTGATATGTTTTGGAAGGGGTAATTGTACCAGTATCCCGTCTATCTCATTATCCGCATTCAACTGTAGAATAGTGCCGATAAGTTTTTTTTCTTCGACCGTTTCGTCTAAGCGAATCAGTGTGCTTTTAAAGCCAATCTCTGCGCAGCTTTTTACTTTATTGGCAACATATGTTTCACTGGACCCGTTGTTTCCAGCCAGTATAGCTGCCAGGTGCGGCGGCCTGGTCCCGGATGCGGCAAGTAAGGATATTTTATTTTTTAATAAGTCTTTTACAACCTGTGAAACAAGTTTTCCGTCTAGTATTTGCATGGTGTAAAATTAGCAACAATTACGCTATTAAAACGGATATTAAATTAACTTTTATTCATACTGCCGATGAGAAAATTTCAAAAACAACTATTGGGGGTTTTGTGTTTTGTTGTGTGCTTTGGATCTATATTTTCCCAACATTTGCGCCACCCGGTTTCCGCACCTTACATAATGTCGGGTGCTTATAGCCGAAACCATGCAGATGTTTTTTCCTTTGCAAATAACCAGGCAGTACTTGCGCAATATCATACTACCGCAGTGGGGTTATATACGGAGAGGCGGTTTTTACTGAAAGAAACAAGCGTTCATGTGGTGTCGGCTGCATTGCCTACTTCGTTGGGGAACTTCGGCTCAAATATTTTTTTCTCCGGATTTGCCAATTTCAGGGAAATGCAGGCAGGGTTCGCTTATGCCAGGGAAATCGGGTCCCTGGCGGCAATAGGTGTACAATTTAATTATTATAGTTTTCAGGTTCCTTCTTATTTCAGCGATCATGCACTTCTCGCTGAAGCCGGATTGCTTTTTTATCCTACCGGCAATGTTATTTATGGGATACATATATATAATCCTACCAGAGGGGGGTTGGGCAAGACAGGTTACAGGTTGCCTTATGTTTTTTCTACCGGCGTAGGATATGATATCTCAGATTCTTTCTTTAGTGAGATTGAATTGCAGAAAGAGGAAGGCCAACCGGCTGATATACGTGTTTCTGTCCGGTATGATTTCATAAAACGTTTTTTTGCCAGGGGAGGGGCATCAACCCTCACTTCGTCGGGTTATGCTGGGGTAGGTGTTGCCTGGAGTAACATACAACTGGACATCAATACCAGCTATCATTCTGTACTTGGGCTTTCTCCCGGCATTATGTTGATTATTCATCCCAAACCTAAAAAAGCGGCGCCGGCAAATGACTAACCTATCAGTGACGATAGCCTGCGAAAGAGCAAAAAGTGGATTCAGAATATGCCTGTTTCTTTTGCTAATGATAAAGATAAACATAACCAGCGGGCAGGATATGCCAATAACGGCAGTTGGAGAGGAACAAAAAATTGAAAGCGATGTAGAACGGAATGGTGGTGTAGAAACGGAGGATGACAGTTATAGCGAACAGCTACAGAGGTATGCCAAAGATCCGTTGAATCTCAATGAAGCAGATGAAGATGCGCTGATATCTTTGCAGGTGCTATCTGCATTGCAGATACAAAGCCTGTTAAGTTACAGGAGAATGTTAGGGAACCTGATTGATATATATGAATTGCAGTCAGTTCCGATGTGGGATATAGAAACGATAAAAAGATTGCGCCCATACATTACGGTTAATATTCCTCTTCGGGTGCCAGTTGAGTTGAAAAAGCGTTTCCGGAAGGGGGAACATTCATTATTAATACGTGCCTCTCAGATTGTAGAAAAATCTGTAGGCTATATAGCGGCAGACGATACTTCTGCCAGGGATTTTTTAGGTTCGCCACAAAAGATATTTTTCAGGTATAAATATCAGTACAAGAATATTTTACAATACGGGATCGTTGGGGAAAAGGATGCTGGTGAACTGTTTTCATTTAAGAAGAAACGAACAGGTTTTGATTTTTATTCGATACATTTTTTTACCCGGCGGCTGGGTATTATAAAAGCATTTGCATTGGGGGACTATGTTATAAATATCGGGCAGGGGTTGATACAATGGCAAGGCCTTGCTTTTCGAAAAAACAGTGAAGTTATCAATATTAAACGTCAGTCTGCTGTACTGCGCCCCTATAGCTCTGCCGGCGAGATCAATTTTCACAGAGGTACTGCAATCACATTAGGCAGCGGTCATTTCGAAACAACCTTATTTGTATCCGGTAGAAAGATTGATGCAAACAAAAGGGATGATACATTATTGCATGAATACTATGTTTCTTCTTTTCTTACATCGGGGCTACATCGCACCAATAGTGAGATGACTGACAAAGGCTCTTTGCCTCAGTTTGTATCAGGGGGTAATATCAGTTATACAAATAAATGGTTGCATATCGGTTTTAATAGTATTCATTACCAGTTTGGTCTCCCTGTCCAAAAAACACAAGACCCATATAATTTATATGCACTAAGTGGTAAAAGATTAACAGGTTATAGTGCGGAATATAGCTATACATATAAAAATGCACATTTTTTCGGGGAAATAGCCCGAAGCGGTTCGGGTGGTATGGCTTTTCTCAGCGGATTGCTTTTGAGCGTAGCGCAAAATGCAGATATGAGCCTTCTTTACCGGGATATTTCACCGAAATATCAATCATTGAATGCAAATGCTTTTACCGAAAATACTTATCCTGTAAACGAACAAGGTATTTATGCCGGTTTGAGTTTACGCCCTTCCGGCAGTTGGCGCATTGATACATACGCTGATCTGTTTCGTTCTCCATGGTTCAGTTATAGTGTTTCGGGAAGTTCTTCGGGTTCGGGTTACCTGGTGCAAACTACTTGGCAGCCTTCCAAAGCTTTTATGCTATAAGTAAAATACGAA
>CAZKPH010000233.1:0-4087 GCA_964554605.1 uncultured Ferruginibacter sp. | reverse complement strand
TGTCTTGGCTGCACCAGCACATGTCAGTGTAGGTGTAACCGTAATAGTTGCTGTGATAGGAGATGTGCCAGTATTTGTAGCTGTGAATGCCGGTACGTTGCCGGTTCCGGAAGCAGGCAGGCCTATTGCTGTATTGGAGTTGGCCCAAGTATAAGTAGCACCAGCAGGTATGCTGGAAAAACTTGTGGCTGCGATGGTGGTATTGTGGCAAACAGTAAGATCGGCAGGAACGGTTACAACAGGAGGTGTACACGTAATTGCATTACAAGTAAAATTGGCAGAAGTAAAGCAACCGTTTCCTACAGGAGTAACTGTAATTGTAACAGCATCACCGCCGCTAAGCGAATTTACCTGGTAAGTTGTGGCCGTGGTAGAGCCTCCGCTTTGGGGGCTACCTCCGTTGATAGTATAACTGATAGTATAACTGGTAGCTCCGGAAATGGCAGCCCAGTTAAATGCCACGGAACTATTGGTTGATATACCGCATGAAATAACAGGAGATACCGGATTGAGTACTGTTACTTTTATACTATCAGTAAGATGGCATGTTTTTGTAACCGTACTGCTGCCAATAAATGTTATATCGTCAATGGCGAAGTCATTTCCGGCGGCAATAGAATTTTGGTCATATAGAGCAATTTCAGCAGCTGTAACGCCCGTACCTGCAGTCCATGTTGTGGTAAATTGCTTCCATGTGCAAACAGTACTCGAAGGAATGGTTGTACTACCCGCAGTTGTACCATTTATTTTTGCAATCACTTGTGCGGGGTTGCCGGCGGCGGAAGTAGTTTGTATATAATAGCTTAATGTGTAAGTGGTGCCGGGAACCACTTTGACGGTTTGTGCCCATATTTTATCTGATGAATTAGTGCCACACATAAAAGTAGAGCCATCTGCAACCAGTTGATAAGTGCCACTATGAGGTGTACATGTGGCGAAACCGCTTTCAAAGGTTTTAGGATTATTTACAATTCCAAAAACCTTTTGTGCTTTTGTTGCATCGTTATTATCATTATGGGCATAATCACTATGAAAGCCGGTAATACCGGAAGCATAGAGTTCGAAATCTCCGTTATAGATCAGGGATTGTGTTGTTGTAATAGTGATGGTAGTATCCGTTTTTACCGTATATACGGTTGTGGAAGGAGGGGTAGCAACCGGGTTGGCTGTTCCGGCGCCTGTCAGTGTCCCGGATGGCGTCCAGCTATAAGACACATTATACCCTCCGCTTACAGAAAGCGGAACACTGGCACCTGTGCATATTGTTGTATCATTACTTACTTTTAAAGTATCTTCCAGGTTGCCGATTTTAATATTTGTTATGGACTTTACAGTTGAAGCGGCGTCAGTAACAGAAAGCGTATACGTACCGGAAGCCAGTCCCGAAAATGCCCCGGAGGTATTGTTCAGCGAAACGGGCGGAGTAAGATTTGTGCTAGCCAGCGAGTAAGTATAAGGATAAGTGCCTCCTGCTGCATATCCGAAAATTGTACCATCTGCAATACCATCGGTGGCATCGGTTCCTTTGATATAGCAGGTAGGGCTGCTATGTGTTTCACTAAGGCTGAGTGCAGGTTGTACGGCAGCGACAACAGACATATCATCCAATGCAAAATCATTGCCAACAGAACCTGTATTATTATTTGTAAGTTCAATATTCACACAGGCATTAGTAGGAACAAATGTATAAACAACCTGTTGCCATCCGGCAGCGGGTAATGGGGCTATTTGATTGCCGGATGTTGGCGATGGCCATTGCGCACCCGTGTTATTGAATTTTACGGCTATATTGGCTGACGTTGAGGCATCAACAACTGCAGAAGAAATGGATTTTATCCAATAACTAAAATAATAAGTAGCTCCAACAGTTAAACCGCAAATACCTCCGCCGGAACTTCCTGCCTGCCAGAATATTTGTTGCCCACCGGTAGTAATGCCGTCTACAACCAGCATATTCCCAGATCCGCTATGGTCGGTACTATGCAGGAATGTAGATGTATTCAGGTTATAGGAATCGTTTGTTACTGCATAATCGCCTACACTGCTTGATGCCTTGGGTAAAGAGGAAGTAACATCTGTGTAGGAGCCTGAATTGATATTAAATCCGGTTCCCTTGCCTCCACATTCAAATCCGCCATTTTGCAGCAGGTTTTGGGAAGTACCCTGGTATCCAAAAAACATTAATGCAAACAACAGTAAAGAAAAATGTCCTGGACAAACAACAGTAAGAAACTGCATGGATATTTTTTTCATCTGGAATAAATTATAAAATAATTCGCAATTCGTTTTCGTGTAATAAACTTTGCTGAATTTTGGGTTTGATATTATTGGCAACGGCTACTGAACTGAATCAACAACCAAATCACCTATTTGAAAAAAAGAAAAATTCACAGGCAATAGTTGTTTTTTCAAATAGTGTGTCCAAAATACACATTAATAGTGGATTCGTAAAATTTATTTTTTGTTGCTTGAGCAGGAAGATAAAATATTTAAAAAAGTAAAGAATATCAAAATCCAGGTATGACGTACTCTTTAGCTGGGAATTACCGGAAATTTTATGTTATAAATTTGTATTTATTATAATTTGATATCTAATACGCAATAGTATTTCAAAACGCTATTACTTCGATTTTTTATTTCCGGGAAACTGATCGATACATCTTATTAAGGAAATCAAAAATATCTGCCATGTTTGCTATCGGCTCTATAATCAGAATCCCATTTTTGCCAACTTGTTTCAGTTTCGCCTTATTCGTGCCTTTTTGGAGAAAAAGAAGTATACCGTTAAAAATATCGCTTTGAAAATAAGGGGAATCGGGGTTGCTTACAAAGAAGCATTTTAGGATATTATTCTTTAAAAGCATTTTTTCAAAACCAAGTTCCACTGCAAGCCTCCGGCAACGTACCGTGGTAAAAAGGTCTTCTGTCGGTTGAGGTACAGGGCCAAACCGGTCTTCCAGCTCATTGTGAAAGGCAGTAAGGTCGTTTTCATTATCACAATTGTCCAATCTGCTGTAGAGGCTAAGCCTTTCCGTTATACTTTCAACATAACTGTCAGGGATAAGTATTTCCAGGTCTGTATCTATTGTGCAATCTCGTACAAAATCATCTTCCCTGTGTATTTCTTCTTTGAAGAGGTCCTTGAAATGACTTCTTTTAAGTTCCCTGATTGCTTCATCGAGTATTTTTTGGTACATTTCAAATCCGATCTCAGCAATAAAACCACTTTGTTCACCTCCCAAGAGATTACCGGCTCCCCTTATATCCAGGTCTCTCATGGCAATTTGGAACCCGCTGCCTAATTCGCTGTATTGTTCTAATGTATTGAGCCGTTTACGGCTGTCCGCAGGCAAAGTACTCATTGGAGGAGCCAGCAGGTAACAGAAAGCCTTTTTATTGCTCCGGCCTACCCTGCCTCTTAACTGATGCAGGTCGCTCAGCCCGAACTGATGAGCATTGTTGACAATAATTGTATTGACATTAGGGATATCAACACCGCTTTCTACAATATTTGTACAGACAAGGACATCGTATTTTTTGTCCATGAAATTCAGGATTGTATCTTCTAACTGGTCTCCTTCCATTTGCCCGTGCGCAAAAGCAATGCTCAGATCAGGGCAAAGGCCCTGGATAAGCGCTTTCATTTCTGCAAGGCCATGTACTCTGTTATGGATAAAGAAAATTTGTCCACCCCGCTCCGTTTCATAATAAATAATATCCCGGATGGTATCTTCGTTAAATACCATTACTTCCGTTTGAATTGGTTGCCGGTTGGGTGGAGGCGTATTGATGATGCTCAGGTCTCGTGCGCCCATCAGGCTGAACTGTAAGGTTCTGGGTATAGGCGTTGCAGTTAGGGTAAGAGAGTCAACCGTAGTACGGAGTTGTTTAAGTTTTTCCTTGGCAGATACTCCGAATTTTTGTTCTTCGTCAATGATCATCAAACCGAGATCTTTGAATTTTACATCTTTGCCCAGTAAAGCATGTGTGCCAATAATAATGTCGATCTTGCCCTGCGCAAGCCGTTGTAAAGTTTCTCTTTTCTCTTTAGCACTTTTAAAACGATTGATGAAATCCACGGTAACCG
>CAZKPH010000232.1:0-4134 GCA_964554605.1 uncultured Ferruginibacter sp. | reverse complement strand
ACAATGAAGTGGAAGAATTAGGCATCGAGCCGGAAACTAATATCAAAATGAGCGTTGATGAAATCCTGCATTTCGTAAAGGGATTAAATGCAACAACACAATGTGTGTTTAATATGTATGTGATTGACGGGTTCAGCCATAAAGAAATTGCTGGCCAATTGCAAATAAGCGAAGGAACCAGTAAATGGTACCTGAATGAAGCAAGAAAAAAATTGAAAGCGAAGATATTGCAAACCGAAAATAATTCTTTGTGAATGATTTGAGACCATACGAGAAAGAATTAGCCCGACAGTTAAATGACTGTCTCCTGCCGGATATGAACCCTGCATGGGACGACATGAAAAAAATGTTGGACGATGACGACAGGAAGAGGGGGGTGCCACCTGTTCCGCCAGCTCCGACAGGCATTAATCGCCGTTGGTGGTGGTTTCTTGCATTATTGTTTACTATTGGGAGCAGTTATTTCGTTTATACTCGTATGGGAAAGAAAGAAACGAGTGGCACTATTGATAAAAATGCAACCAATTCATTTATGAAAAATTCTTTACAATCAACGGGGAAAAACACGGCACAACCGATATTCGATAGCAAAGGCGGGGATTCTGTTTTATCTGCCAAAGAGGACAAAGGTCAACAAAATAGTCTTCTTCCGGCTAGGCAAACAAATGATAACAACTCAGTTGGAGACAGCAAAAATTTACACACTGGAAAAGATAAAGGCGGGCAGCCTGAATTATCTCCATCTGCAAGTGTGAATGATAATAGGAAATTGCAACCTGTTTTACACCGCTCTTATTTAAACAGGTTGAAAGTGAAGAACGAATTGCCAGCTCAGATAGAAAAAGCTAATTCTATAAAAAATAAGAATAACAAAAAGAAAAAAGCAATTTTAATATCTAAGAAGGGGAAAGCAAATATAAATATTACTGACAATGGAGAACTAAGCGAAAAAGGCAATAGTGATAATAGCAACCCCGGAAAAAATACTGATGGAAATGGAATACTTAAAACCGGTACTATTAATACAAAACCGGCAGACCCGGGAATAAAGGATAAGACTATTGGAGATGACACCAGCAAAAAAAATATAACTGTGCTTGCGGATAAATTTTCCAAAGACACCAACCAATCTGTTGATAACATAAAGAAACCATCATCTAAAAAGAAAAGAAAATATACTATCGGATTGGGTGTAGCCATGCAGCAACCAGTTAGGATAGACTGCCATTGCGAGTATCCCAATAACACCTATACATACCGACCGGTAGTTGCGGATTATTTACCATCTGCCTATATAAGTTTTTCCGCCTTCGGCAAATGGTCTTTGCAAGCAGGATTTAAATATGCTATGCCTCAGCACATCAAACAGTTTTTATATGAATTAAAACAGCAAAACACCCCGCTAAATTTTCTTACAACTTCTTATGTAATGAAGAAAGTTTATTTTCATGAACTGCCGCTTAGCTTTAATTATTCTGTTTTTCCCCATGTGTCTGTTGGAGCAGGTTTTGTATATAATATATTTTCTGCTGCAACAAGCCAGGTGGATTCCCGGAAGAAAATATACGGTTCTGAGAGTGATTCTTTGATCAGTTCCGTTATCGTAAAAGATAAGAATGATTCTGGTTTTGTAAACTTTGTCAATTATCCTGCACTTTTACTTCAGTCGCAATATCAATATAAACGTATTTCTTTCGGGCTGAGATATACTACTGGCTTGCTGCCTTATGTAAGATACACCGATCCTTTTTCGGGAAATAATAAAAAGAAATATACCACCACACTAAATTTGTTTATCAGGTATGAATTATGGGAAAAAGGAAAATAAAACTTTTCCTGTTCTGCCTTTTCGACACATAACAGCATTGAAAATCAGCAGTTACCGCCCATTCCCGGAAAATGTAATTGAGCAGTAATGCTAACCAGGTTATTATTTTCATATGTACTGAAAGGGTTATTTTACTTTATAGTGTGGTGGAAACAGTTACATCATTTCCATAAGAAACCCCATTAGAATTAATAGCATATGCTCTTACATGATATGTTGTGTTGGGTGTAAGCCAGTTTACATATAGCGTATAGCTTCCTGTACCAGCACCTTTGGCAACTTTATTAGTATTTGTAATTACCGGATTGGCCTGTGTATCCCACACTACGCCTCTTTCCACAATGGTAGCGCCGCCATCACCGGAAACATTTCCTCCTATAGCGAAAGAAGTCGATGATGTGGAGATTGCCGATGTTGTGCTTACTATTGCAGCCTGGTTAGGTTGATTAAGGATATTAAGTGTTTTGCCGGAGGCTACTGTAAAAATTCCGCCATTTAGCCACAGTCTATCGCAACTGGCATTATTGTTCAGGTATGTTACTGCTGGTGTGCCAGTACCTGAATTACTGAACGGCAACATTACATTATCCGAATTGAGTGGTACACCAGGAGGAGACCAGTTGCCATTTGTACTCCAGTCGTTACTAAGTTTTCCTGTCCATATTTTTGTAATATCATTAATAGCATAAAGTTCGTTGCCCGTAGAACTATTTGTTGCGATAAAGCATACGGGATACCCGTTTTTTGTGAATCCGTAAGGAAAAGACCCTTGTGAACCTGGGTTAATATCAGCAAGTATTTCAGCACTCCCTGCTGTTGTGTCTGCTGTAAATAGTTCATTGCCTGCGTTAGCCAGCGAATATGCAGCAAAGAACACCCGATTACCTACGGCAGTAAAACCAGCCGGGAAAGAGGATCCGGTTCCGGGAACAATATCCTGAAAAAGAGAACAAGTATTTGCTGTAGTTGTGGTATACCATATTTCAGAGCCATAAGTACTGGTATATGCCGAGAAAAGTATTTTATCGCCAACAAGCGTATAACCTTGCGGTGAACTGGAATTAGAGCCAGGTTCTATATCTGCAAGTATGTGTGTGCCCGCTGAAGTACCATCTGTGATCCAGGGTTCTTTGCCGTTCACACCGTCGTCGAATGTAAATATCATACGAGTATCATTATAACCATCGCTGCTTAACGACAAATAATCGGGCATAGAAGATCCGGAAGTTGTTGAAGTAAACATAATAGAATATGCCAGATCGATATCCGTATCCAGCGTGTATAATAACTGTCCAAATGGCCCGGTGGTAAGAAAATATAAAAATTTACCGGACTGCATTAACTCTGATTCCACTCCTTCCGTATCCAAATGTTTTAGCATTACAGTCCCGGAGGGTGTCCCGTTGGTTTCCCATATCTGATCTGTATTATCGGCAGGAGAAAAATAATCGAAATATACTTTATTATTGTTCACCGCTTTAAAAAGGCTACAGTCGTAATAGCCGGTATGGTCTATATTAAAACTTTTGACCAAGGTGCTTTTTGTAAAACTTGTATCTATCCTTCGCACCTGTATAGTGTCATTTTTGTGTACAGAAAAATAAACATAATTGCCTACAACGTAGAAACCACCCAGGCTTCCGGCGGTGGAAATATAATTTTCGATACCGAAAGTGCCAGCCTGAGTACCATCGGAAACCCATACTTCATTATAACCCGAGCTATTATCTGCAGCGAAAACAATTTTGTCCCCAAATGTGGTTAAATGATCGGCAGTAGTGCTTATATACCCCGGCGAAGTAAGCGTAAGCCGTATTGTACCGGCAGCAGTCCCGTCGGTTCGGTACAATCTTCTTGCTCCACTGGCGGTATCAACTGCTGTAAAAAAAATATACTTTCCCGCCCTTACAACTTCCTGTGCATCACTACCATTAGTGCCAGGATAAATATCTTTTATTAACTGTGGGTTGGGGGTAGATGTTTGTGCATGTGATGTACATGCAGCAAAGAGTAGCTGCAAGAACAAAATTTTTTTTCTCATTTTTGAAAATTATTACAATCGAATTTGTTAATTGAAAAATGAACAGTTATTGATCAGGAAAAGGAGTTTGACGGATTCAACGGGATGGATGGAAAGGAAGTGTAAATTTATAAATTTGGATTGAATAATACAGATTTTTAACTAAATGAGTCGTTTCATCTTCGGGTATGGCTAGGGTTATGTAGTAGTAAAGAAAGGCCCTTCGTTAAATTTATTAATGATAATTGTACACATTTAATATGTACCGGAAGCTGAAGGCTTATTG